>CP145878.1:0-253066 GCA_041944325.1 Candidatus Dasytiphilus stammeri
TGTACCTTTCGATCCTTGATAAATTAATTTATTGATTAATTTTGCCTTGATCAGATGAAGATCTGTATCTATTAAAAAACAACTCTAATCTTGAAAAGTTCAAGAGGAAATTATACTTCGGATATCTATGATATTTCAATAAATAGTAAAATTATTAAGATTGATTTTCGGCAATTTTAAGTAATCCTTGTTTCTTTAACCAAATTAACAATATTGAAATCGCAGATGGTGTTATTCCTGGAATTCGAGATGCTTGACCAATTGACAATGGTTTGTGTTCATTTAATCTAGCAATAACTTCATTAGAAAGACCAATCACTTTTTGATATTTTAAATCAAAAGGAAGAGGTAGATTTTCATATATTTGTTGTTTTCTAATTTCTTCTTGCTGACGAGCAAGATAACCTTCATATTTTATCTGGATTTCCACTTGTCTATAAGCAAAAATATCATTGATGCCAGGAGCAAATTGATCTATCTTTATCAATTTTTCATATGTAATTTCTGGACGACGCAATAATTCTTCTCCACTAATTTTATTAACTAGGTTAATTTTTAGTAGATTGTTAATTTTATCTATACCCCTTGAATGTGGATAGATCCAAGTATTACGTAAACGTTGACGTTCTTTATCAATATTATTAATTTTCTTCTGAAAACTTATCCAACGTGCATCATTCACTAATCCCATTTTTCTGCCGATTTCTGTCAATCTTATATCAGCATTATCTTCTCGCAGTAGTAATCGATATTCTGCACGTGAGGTTAACATACGATATGGTTCTTGTATTCCTTTGGTACAAAGATCATCCACTAGTACTCCTAAATATGCTTGATTTCTCAGAGGTATCCAACATTCTTTATCAATAGCAAATCTACTCGCATTAATACCTGCAAGTAATCCTTGTGCAGCAGCTTCTTCATATCCTGTCGTTCCATTAATTTGTCCTGCGATAAATAGACCTTTAATATGCTTACTTTCTAATGTGGGTTTTAAATCTCTAGGATCAAAATAGTCATATTCTATTGCATAACCAGGTCGGATAATATGTGCTTTTTCCATACCTTTTATAGAATGTACAATTTTAAGCTGTACATCAAAAGGTAGGCTAGTTGAAATTCCATTAGGATAAATTTCTTGACTTGTAAGACCTTCAGGTTCAAGAAAAACTTGATGTGATTGTCGTTCTGCAAAACGTAGAATTTTTTCTTCTATTGAAGGGCAATATCGTGGACCAATCCCTTTAATTAATCCAATTTTAATTGGACTCCTACTAAGATGATTACGAATAATATCGTGTGTATTTTCATTAGTTTGCGTTAGATAGCAAGAAATTTGTGTTGGATGATTAGATTGATCGCCCATAAATGAAAATATTGGTATAGGATAGTCACTAGATTGACAGGTTAAATCATTAAAATTAATCGATCGGGCATCAAGACGTGGGGGGGTGCCCGTTTTTAGTCGTTTGATTCGTAGAGGTAATTCTTTCAATTGATTAGCTAAGGAAATTGCCGCTGGATCACTTGCCCGTCCTCCTGAATAATGTTCGTTACCTACATAAATTCTACCATTAAGAAAAGTACCTACAGTAAGTACTAAAGCTTTGGCATGGAATATACCTCCTATTTTGGTTCTTACTCCCACCACCTGATAATTTTTTATTAATAAGTTATCTACATTTTGCTGAAATAGCGTAAGATTTGGCTGATTTTCTACAGTAGTACGTACCATCTGTTTATAAAGAAACCGATCTGCTTGTGCACGTGTTGCACGCACTGCAGGTCCTTTAGTGGCGTTTAAAATTCTAAATTGAATCCCCGCATGATCAATGGCTCTCGCCATTAATCCACCTAGAGCATCAATTTCTTTAACAAGATGTCCTTTTCCAATACCACCTATTGATGGATTACATGACATTTGTCCTATTGTATCAAGATTATGGGAGATTAATAAGGTTTGCTGTCCGATCCTAGCAGATGCTAAAGCGGCTTCAGTTCCAGCATGTCCTCCACCAATGACGATAACATCATAGTATTTTGAATGAAACATAATCCAAGTACCTTTTAGATAATAACTAGTAAGATAAACAAAATCTTAAAGTATTAATTATTTTATTATATCTATTTTAGATAGATTTGTTAGATAGTTAATAGCTATTTTATCAGCATCTTAGCCAATCAAAGGTGATCATTATCATGAATTCAGATCTGTTGATAAATACCAATAATCTCATATCTTTTAATACTTTGCGAATTAATGTTAAAGCAGCTAAAATTGTTATTATAAATACTCTTAAGCAACTTATTAAGGTCTGGAAGGAATCTAAAGTTAATAATTTACCTATCTTATTACTGGGAGAAGGTAGTAATATTTTATTTCTTGAAAATTATCAAGGTACAGTTATTGTTAATCGTTTAAGAGGAATTAAAATTACAGAACATATAGATCGCTGGCATTTGCATATTAATTCTGGAGAACTATGGCATTTATTAGTCGAATATACTATTAAACAAGGTATTTTAGGTTTAGAAAATTTGGCTATGATACCGGGTTGTGTAGGTTCAGCACCTATTCAAAATATTGGAGCATATGGTGTTGAATTTGAGGATTTTTGTGAATATGTCGAATTATTCGATCTCGCTAGTAATCATCAGTTTCGATTGTTAGCTAAGGAGTGCCGATTTAAATATCGAGACAGTATATTTAAGCATGATTATCGCAAAAATTCCTTTTTTATCACGGCAGTTGGATTATCCATAAAGAAATCTTGGTCTCCAAATCTCAATTATAGTTGTTTAGCTAATTTAAATCCACAAACTATTACTGCACAGCAAATTTTTAATATTGTATGTCACATACGACGTAGTAAATTACCTAATCCAATATTAATAGGAAATGCTGGGAGTTTTTTTAAAAATCCCCTTATTGATGTTAAGCAGGCCTCTTATTTACTAGAGAAGTTTCCGAAGATTCCTTACTATATAGAATCCAACGGTAAGGTAAAAATTGCAGCTGGTTGGCTGATTGAACAATGTAATCTTAAAGGATATAGAAATGGAGGAGCAGCGGTTTATCGACAAAACGCGATGGTTTTAATTAATGAAAATCATGCTACCGGATGGGAGATAGCTATACTTGCTCGGAAAATCAGACAAAAAGTAGGTGATGAATTTAATATCTGGCTTGAGCCAGAAGTCCGTTTTATTGGGATAAAAGGCGAAATTAGCGCTCTGGAAGTCATAGCGTGAGATCTTATATATTAATGCTGATTCGCGATTCATGGCCGATGGAAAATTTGATAGTAATAATCAATTAATATAACGAAAAACCTCGGTATAAATATTAGAACACTTGATAATTAGATAAAATTAATTAATTTCTGGAGAAGCGTGTCTCGCGGAATATCAGCAAAACTAGTAGAGGATGTTAGGGTTGCTCCTCCTGGTATTATCCTTTTGGATATAATTTTTATATTGGAGCTTCAAACATCTGGTTCATAAAAACTGAATTATCGTATTAACTTTAGTAGTAGCCATTATCATCGCATAATTATTACGATAACTTTTAATTAAAGGAGTAGCTGTTAAATCGCCTAATGATATTTATGTTGAAGATCGCAAATTAGCCGTAAATCTTAATTTGATTGATCTATATATACTAGGAATTTATCTTGAGATAAACTCTTTAATTGTAAAATTCATCAATGAATTGTTTTTATAACGCGGATTTCTTTTTGAAAAATATGGTTTCACACTTTTTATCAAACGTTAGTTTAATTTGGATCGTTATCTGAATCGATCTTTAAAACTTATTATTAACATCAATAAATTACTGGAATTACACGTGGTATAAATTATCAAGATGGTTTATAGTTAGATCTTGGTTTATAGAAGAGATTTATATAAAATTCATTGATTATTTATTGATAATTGATGTAAATATTAAGTAGTATAAGTGAATTTTATATAAAAAACTGATAATTTTATCCAATAATTCTTTATATGTTAATGGATTTTTTTGCATAATACTAATTGTCTATCTAAGATAATTTAGATGCCGGCTTAGCTCAGCAGGCAGAGCAACTGACTTGTAATCAGTAGGTCGCCAGTTCGATTCCGGCAGCCGGCACCATTTAAATAGATTATTTAAAAGGTTGGTGGGGTTCCCGAGTGGTTAAAGGGAGCAGACTGTAAATCTGCCGTCATAGACTTCGAAGGTTCGAATCCTTCCCCCACCACCAATTTTAAATTTGATGGGTTCAACAAAATAAATAGTTCATTATTACAAATTAACCTTGATATTTTAATAGTTATAATAACGAACATGCGGATATCGTATAATGGCTATTACCTCAGCCTTCCAAGCTGAAGATGCGGGTTCAATTCCCGCTATCCGCTCCAAATCTATGCTGATATAGCTCAGTTGGTAGAGCACACCCTTGGTAAGGGTGAGGTCGGCGGTTCGATTCTGCCTATCAGCATCAGTTTTGATTAATTTACATATCACCTCAATATTTGATAATTGAGATATCTAAATTTCAAGGTATATGAAAGATGTCTAAAGAAAAATTTGAACGTAAAAAACCACATGTGAATGTAGGTACGATAGGTCATGTTGATCATGGTAAAACTACTTTAACCGCTGCGATTACAACGATCTTAGCTAAAAAGTATGGTGGTAAGGCTTGTGCTTTTGATCAAATTGATAATGCTCCAGAAGAGAAAGCCCGTGGTATTACTATTAATACATCTCATGTAGAATATGATACTCCAATTCGTCATTATGCACATGTGGATTGCCCAGGACATGCGGATTATGTAAAAAATATGATCAGCGGTGCGGCACAAATGGACGGAGCGATTCTAGTAGTTGCAGCCACTGATGGTCCCATGCCACAAACACGTGAGCATATTTTATTAGCTCGTCAGGTAGGAGTACCTTATATTATAGTATTCTTAAATAAATGTGATATGATTGATGATGAAGAACTTCTAGAGTTAGTAGAAATGGAAGTCCGTGAATTACTCTCACAGTATAATTTTCCAGGTGAACATACGCCAATAATCAGAGGTTCTGCTCTAAAAGCATTAGAAGGTGAAATCAAATGGGAAAACAAAATTCTTGAATTAGCCAATTATTTAGATAATTATATCCCGGAACCCAAACGTGCAATTGATAAACCTTTTCTATTACCAATTGAAGATGTCTTCTCTATTTCGGGTCGAGGTACAGTAGTTACTGGACGTGTAGAAAGTGGTAAGATAAAAGTTGGTGAGGAAGTAGAAATAGTAGGTATTAAAGATACCGTAAAATCTACTTGTACTGGAGTAGAAATGTTCCGAAAATTATTAGATGAAGGACGAGCGGGTGAAAATATTGGTATCCTGTTGCGAGGAATTAAACGTGAAGATATTGAACGAGGACAAGTATTAGCTAAACCGAATTCAATTCGACCACATATTAAATTTGAATCTGAAGTCTATGTTCTTACTAAAGAAGAAGGAGGTAGACATACTCCATTCTTTAATGGTTATCGACCACAGTTTTATTTTCGGACTACTGATGTTACAGGTAGTGTGACCTTGCCTAAAAATGTAGAAATGGTTATGCCTGGAGAGAATATCAAAATGTTGGTAACGCTAATTTATCCGGTTGCTATGAATGACGGACTTCGTTTTGCTATTAGAGAAGGAGGACACACGGTAGGAGCAGGCATAGTTACTAAAGTTATCACCGGTTTATAAGCTAGCTTATGAATTTTAGTTATGGCTAATCAAGAATCACCAAATAATAAATCTCATCGATTAGAGATTATAAAATGGTTAACTGTTATTACTTTATTCATGATAGTAATTATAGGAAACTATTATTACCATCATACTATATTATTAATACGTATCTTAACTAGCATTTTTATGCTATCCAGCGGTTGCTGGATTGCGAGCTTGACAACTCATGGTAAATTGATATTAAGATTTTTTCAGGAAGCAAAAAATGAAATTTATAAAATTAATTGGCCTACAAGTCAAGAAACCTTACATACTACTTTAATCGTTACAGTAGTTACTGCAGTAATATCACTGATATTATGGGGCTTAGATAGTCTTTTATTTCATTTGGTATCATTAATAACTACCTTGAGGTTTTGAAATGTTTGATGCATCTGAGATGTACTGGTATGTGATTCAAGCTTATTCAGGTTTTGAGAGTCGTGTAGCACAATCATTACGTGAACATATCAAGTCACATCAACTAGATAAATTATTTGGAGAGTTAATGATTCCATCTGAAGAAGTAGTTGAAATGCGAGGCGGACAGCGACGCCAAAGTGAGCGCAAATTTTTTCCGGGATATATATTAGTACAAATGATAATGAATGATCTAAGTTGGCATTTAGTGCGCAGTGTACCACGTGTGATGGGATTTATTGGTGGTCGACATAATCGACCTTCGCCTATAAGTGAGAAAGAAGTTCATATCATTATGAATCGTATTAAACAAGCGGAAAATAAGCCAAAACCAAAAACATTATTTGAACCAGGGGAAATAATACGAGTTAACGAAGGTCCTTTTGCAGATTTTAATGGTGTAGTTGAAGAAGTAGACTACGAAAAAAGTAGAATTAAGGTTTCGGTTTCTATATTTGGACGTGCTACTCCAGTAGAATTAGATTTCAGCCAAGTCGAAAAATGTTAATTTATATTTATATCCATAGAAATATTAAACATTAAAATGATGAGTATAATTTAAATAAAAGGATTAGATTATTGTATGGCTAAAAAAATACAAGCTTATATCAAATTACAAATTGCCGCTGGAATTGCTAATCCTAGTCCCCCAGTTGGTCCAGCATTAGGACAACAAGGTGTAAATATTATGGAATTTTGTAAATTATTCAATGCGGCTACCGAAAATTTTGAAAAAGGTTTACCCATTCCGGTTATTGTGACAGTTTATTCAGATCGTTCTTTTACTTTTCTACTGAAAACACCACCTGCGGTGTCCTTATTAAAGAAAGCCGCCGGAATTAACTCAGGGTCTAGTAAACCAAATAAGGAAAAAGTAGGTAAAGTTACTAAAATACAGCTATTAGAAATTGCCCAAATTAAAGCTGTGGATATGACTGGTGCAAATCTTCAAGCCATGATTCGTTCTATAGAAGGTACTGCTCGTTCTATGGGTTTAATGGTAATCTGATAATGAGGTAAATATGGTTAAACTATCTAAACATCAGCGTTTCATTACTGATAAATTTAACAAAGAAAAAATATATGCAATTCAAGAGGCTATTATTTTATTAAAAAATTTAGCTAGTGCTAAATTTATTGAAAGTATAGATGTTGCTGTTAATCTGGGAATTGATGCACGTAAGACTGATCAAATCGTTAGAGGTGCGATAGTTTTACCACATGGTACTGGAAGATCGATAAGGATTGCGGTATTTGCTCAGGGTGCAAATGTTAATAATGCTATGGACGCTGGTGCAGATATAGTTGGCATGCATGATTTAGCAGAATTGATAAGCAAAGGTGAAATGCCATTTGATCTGGTTATTGCCTCACCAGATGTAATGCATTTGGTTAGCAAATTAGGGCATATATTAGGGCCCAAAGGATTAATGCCAAATCCCAAATTAGGCACGATAACTACAAATATTAGTGAAGCTGTAAGAAATGCTAAATCAGGTCAAATTTGTTATCGCAACGATAAAAATGGTATTATTCATACTACAATAGGTAAAGTTAATTTTTCTTCTAATGATTTAAAGGAAAACTTAGAAGCATTAATCATTGCACTAATCAAAGCTAAACCCATTCAATCAAAGGGTGTCTATTTAAAAAAAATTAGCTTAACTACTACAATGGGAATTGGTATAGTCATAGATCAAAATAGTTTAAATTTGTTAGCTGCTTCAGCATAACTTTACGTTAGTAAACGTTTCGATTAAGTTTATTTGATTATAAATCAAGGAGCAAATGATAATTAATGGCCTTAAATTTTAAAGACAAACAAGCAATCGTTACAGAAGTTAGTGAAATTGCTCAAAAAGCACTATCCATAGTTATTGCAGATAACTGTGGGATATCGGTAGATAAGATGAATAAATTACGTAAAAATGGTCGTGAAGTTGGTGTTAATATGCGTGTGGTACCTAATACACTATTACGTAGAATAGCTAAAATTAGCGATTTTGAATGTCTTAAAGATTTTTTTTTCGGTCCGACGTTGATTGCATTTTCCAAGAATCATCCTGGAGCGGCTGCACGTTTATTTAAGGAATTTGCGAAAGAAAATATGACATTCAAAGTCAAAGCTGCGACCTTTGAAGGTAAACTTATCTCAGGTGAACAAATAGATAGTTTAGCAATGTTACCCACTTATAAAGAAGCATTAGCACAATTTATAAAAATTCTACAAGAAGCCGCAATTGGTAAGCTGATTCGTATTCTAGCTGCCTTACGTGATGCAGGCACTACTATAGATTAGTAAATGTAAATAGTTAATGTTACTTTCATATTTGATAAAATTCTTATCAATTCTTAGGAACAATCATTATGTGTATTACTAAAGAAAAAATTATTGAAGCTGTAGCAAGTATGTCTGTAATGGAAATTACTGAACTGGTATCAGCTATGGAGGAAAAATTTGGCGTTTCTGCAACTGTTAATAACATTAACACTACTATACCATCAAATCAAGAAATTGAAGAAAAAACTGAATTTGATGTTATTCTGTCTGCCATTGGTAGTAATAAAATTGCTGTAATCAAAGCTGTACGTAGTATAACTGGTTTAGGACTAAAAGAAGCAAAAGATTTGGTTGAATCTGCACCAACGGTTATTAAAGAAGGTATTAGCAAAGGTGATGCTGATGGATTAAAAAAATCATTAGAAGATGTTGGTGCCTCTGTTGAACTTAAATAAGTTCACTTATTATTTTACGATTTGGTGAGACACCAAAACCGTTTGTTGATTGATAATCAACAACTTTTATGTAATTTAATAAAAGTTTCAATTTTACGAACTGTCCTTCAATGACAGAGTGGTTCTATTTTCAGCGCACTGAGGAAACCTATGGTTTACTCCTATACAGAAAAAAAACGCATTCGTAAGTATTTTGGTAAACGTCCAAAAATATTAGAAATTCCTTATCTTCTTTCTATACAACTGGATTCATTTAATAAATTTATCGAAAAAGATCATGATGGTCAATATGGTCTTGAATCAGCTTTTCGTTCGGTATTTCCTATAAAAAGTTATAGTGGTCATTCTGAACTACAATACATTAGCTACCGATTGTCGAATCCTACATTTACTGTTCAAGAATGTCAGATGCGTGGCTTAACTTATTCTGCTTCTTTGCGGGTGAAGTTACGTCTAATAGTTTTTAATCGTGAAGATTTAGAAAACCCTATGCGAATTCAAGAACAAGAAGTTTACATGGGGGAAGTTCCGTTAATGACAGAGAATGCTACATTTGTGATAAATGGTACCGATAGAGTTGTGGTATCTCAGCTTCATCGTAGTCCAGGAGTATTTTTTGATAGTGATAGAGGAAAAAATAACTCATCAGGTAAAATATTATATAGTGCACGTATTATACCTTATCGTGGTTCATGGTTAGATTTTGAATTTGATCAGAGAGATCATCTTTTTGTTCGTATAGATCGTCGAAGAAAGTTACCAGCTACTATACTACTACGAGCTATGAATTCTACTACTGAAGAAATTCTGGAGATCTTTTTTGAAAAAGTAGTTTTTATTATAAAAAATAATCACCGATTAGAGATGGAATTAGTTCCCAAAAGATTACTTGGGGAAATAGCTTCCTTTGATATTAATGTTAATGGTACTGTTTATATTGAAAAAGGTCGACGCATTACGTCTCGTCATATTAGAGTTTTGGAAAATGCTGGGGTAAAAAATATTGAAATTCCATATGAATATCTTATTGGAAAAATAATAGCTAAAAATTATATCAATAAAAATACTGGTGAAGTTCTTTGCATGGCAAATACTATAATTTCATTAGATTTACTGCAAAAATTAACCAATTCAGGAATTCAATCCATCGAAACTATTTTTACCAATGATTTAGATCACGGACCATATATTTCGGAAACAATACGCATCGATCCAACTGTTGATCGCTTTACGGCGATTTTAGAAATGTATAGAATGATGCGTCCTGGTGAACCACCAACAATTGAAAGTGCGGAGATTTTATTTAAAAATTTATTCTTTTCTGAAGAACGTTATGATCTATCTGCAGTAGGCCGGATGAAATTAAATCGTTCGTTAAACGAAAACTCTATTGAAGGTTCAGGAACTCTTAGCAGAGATGATATTATTAAGGTACTACAAAAACTTATCAGTATTCGCAATGGTAAAGGACAAATAGATGATATAGATCACTTAGGTAATCGTCGTATTCGCTCTGTAGGTGAAATGGTCGATAATCAATTTCGTATTGGTTTAATGCGTGTAGAACGTGCAATCAAGGAACGTTTATCACTTGGTGATCTAGATCATATAATGCCACAAGATATGATTAATGCTAAACCAATTTCGGCAACCTTAAAAGATTTTTTTTGTTCAAGTCAATTATCCCAATTTATGGATCAAAATAATCCTTTGTCAGAGGTGACACATAAGCGTCGCATTTCAGCATTGGGACCAGGAGGTTTAACTCGTGAACGTGCGGGTTTTGAAGTAAGGGATGTTCATCCAACTCATTATGGCAGAGTATGTCCTATAGAGACTCCTGAGGGACCTAATATTGGTTTAATTAATTCTTTAGCGGTTTATGCACAAATCAATGAATATGGTTTTCTCGAAACTCCATATCGCAAAGTAAATAATGGTGTAGTAACAGAGAACATTAATTACTTATCGGCAATTGAAGAAGGAAATTACATTATTGCACAAGCTAGTGCTAATTTGGATAACAATAGAAGATTTGTCAATGAATTAGTGATTTGTCGTAACAAAGATGAATCGAATTTATTTAGTAGTAAGATCATTGATTATATCGATATTGCTACTCAACAAATAGTTTCAATTGGTGCATCTCTTATTCCATTTTTAGAACATGATGATGCTAACCGAGCTTTAATGGGAGCTAATATGCAACGTCAGGCAGTACCAACCTTACTTGCAGAGAAACCTTTAGTAGGTACAGGAATGGAACGCACTGTTGCTGTTGATTCTGGTGTCACTCCTATAGCCAAACGTGCCGGAATCGTTCAATATGTTGATGCTTCGAGGATTGTAATTAAAGTAAAAGAACACGAAATACCTTATGGTGAAACTGGAATTGATATTTATAATTTAACAAAATATACTCGTTCTAATCAAAATACTTGTATTAACCAAACACCTTGTGTTTTATTAGGAGATGAAATTGAACGTGGTGATGTGATCGCTGATGGTCCAGCTACTGATATGGGGGAACTAGCTTTAGGTCAGAATCTGCGGGTTGCCTTCATGCCCTGGCACGGTTATAACTTTGAAGATTCGATTTTGATTTCTGAGCGAGTTGTACAAGAGGATCGATTTACTAGTATTCATATTCAGGAACTTTGTTGTATATCTAGAGACACTAAATTAGGTGCTGAAGAAATTACTGCAGATATTCCTAATGTAGGCGAAGCTGCACTATCTAAATTGGATGAAGCTGGGATTGTTTATATTGGTGCGGAAGTTTATGGAGGTGATATTTTAGTAGGTAAAGTCACCCCTAAAGGCGAAACCCAACTTACACCTGAAGAAAAATTATTACGTGCCATTTTTGGTGAAAAAGCATCTGATGTTAAAGATTCTTCTTTACGGGTACCAAATGGAGTATCAGGTACAGTTATTGATGTTCAAGTATTTACTAGAGATGGTGTCACAAAAGATAAACGTGCTTTAGAGATAGAGGAAAAATTATTAAAAAAAGCACAAAAAGATTTGATTGAAGAGTTACAGATTTTAGAATCTGGAATTTTACTAAAAATTAACGAATTATTAATTTCATGTGGAATCCCCCAGAAAAACCTCTCAAAATTGGATCGTAAAAACTGGTTAGATATTATTTTAGAAGATTTGGATAAACAGAAAGAATTAAAAAAATTGGTAAAACAGTTTGATGATCTAAGAAATGTATTTGAGGAAAAATTTGAGGAAAAGCGTCGTAAAATTACTCAAGGAGATGATTTAGCTCCAGGAGTTTTAAAAATAGTTAAAGTATATTTAGCTATGAAACGTCAAATTCAACCTGGGGATAAAATGGCTGGTAGACATGGAAACAAAGGAGTTATTTCTAAAATCAATCCCGTAGAAGATATGCCTTATGACGAGAATGGAATACCAGTTGATATAGTGCTGAACCCATTAGGAGTGCCATCACGTATGAATATTGGTCAAATTTTGGAAACTCATTTGGGTATGGCAGCTAAGGGTATTGGAGAAAAAATTAATACTATGCTAAAACAGCAGCGGCCGATTGCCTTATTACGGGAGTTCATCCAAAAAATCTATGATTTGGGAAGAAATCTCATTAATCCAGTAGATTTATCAAAATTTTCAGATGAGGATTTTTTGGTGTTAGCAGAGAATCTTAAAAAGGGCATGCCAATAGCAACACCGGTTTTTGATGGTGCAGAAGAATTAGAAATTAAGGAAATGCTAAAATTAGTTGATTTACCAGCTTCTGGTCAAATTATTTTATTTGATGGGCGTACTGGTGAGCAGTTTGAGCGACCGGTTACGGTTGGATATATGTATATGTTGAAATTGAATCACTTAGTTGATGATAAGATGCATGCACGTTCTACTGGTTCTTATAGTCTGGTAACACAACAGCCGCTAGGTGGAAAAGCCCAGTTTGGTGGGCAACGTTTTGGTGAAATGGAAGTTTGGGCTTTAGAAGCTTATGGTGCCGCCTATACTTTACAAGAAATGCTAACGGTAAAATCTGATGATGTAAATGGAAGAACTAATATATATAAAAATATTGTAGATGGTAATAATCAGATGGAACCAGGTATGCCGGAATCTTTTAACGTCTTATTGAAGGAGATAAGGTCGCTGGGTATTAATATTGAATTAGAAGATGAATAACTAATCGTAGCTACTAGGTAGCTTTATAACTTTAATCAATATTAATCCTACCAGACAGGAGCTAATTTGTGAAAGATTTACTGAAGTTTTTGAAAGCCCAAACTAAAAATGAAGAGTTTGATGCAATAAAAATTTCTCTAGCATCACCAGAGATTATTCGTTCCTGGTCTTTTGGAGAAGTTAAAAAACCCGAAACCATTAATTATCGCACCTTTAAACCGGAAAGGGATGGACTGTTTTGTGCAAAAATTTTTGGTCCGATAAAAGATTATGAGTGTTTATGTGGCAAATATAAGCGCCTTAAACATCGAGGAGTAATCTGTGAAAAATGTGGAGTTGAAGTAACACAAACTAAAGTTCGTCGTGAACGAATGGGACATATAGAACTTGCCTCTCCAATTGCACATATCTGGTTTCTTAAATCTTTACCCTCGCGTATTGGTCTCTTGCTAGATATTGCCTTGACTGATATAGAACGCATTCTTTATTTTGAATGTTATGTTATTGTAGAAGGTGGGATAACTAATCTTGAACGTGGTCAAATTTTAACAGAAGAACAATATCTAGATGCATTAGAAGAGTTTGGAGATGAATTTGAAGCAAAAATGGGAGCTGAAGCAATTCAAGATCTCCTAAAAAATCTAAATTTACAAGAAGAATGCGAGCAATTACGTGAAGAACTTAGTGCAGCACATTCTGAAACTAAACGCAAAAAACTCACGAAGCGGATTAAACTTTTAGAAGCCTTTATGTATTCTGGTAATAAACCAGAATGGATGATTTTAACAGTATTACCAGTTTTGCCTCCAGATCTTCGTCCATTAGTTCCACTAGATGGTGGGCGATTTGCAACTTCTGATCTAAATGATCTTTATCGTAGAGTAATTAATCGCAATAACAGATTGAAGAGACTATTAGATTTATCTGCCCCAGATATTATTGTGCGTAATGAAAAAAGGATGCTGCAAGAAGCAGTTGATGCACTGCTAGATAATGGACGTCGAGGTCGTGCTATTACAGGTTGTAATAAAAGACCTCTAAAATCTTTAGCTGATATGATCAAAGGAAAACAAGGTAGATTCCGTCAAAATCTTTTAGGTAAACGGGTAGATTACTCTGGTCGTTCGGTTATCACCGTAGGTCCATATTTACATTTACATCAATGTGGTTTACCTAAAAAAATGGCTTTAGAATTATTTAAACCTTTTATTTATGGTAAGTTAGAATCTAGAAGTATAGCTAGTACTATTAAAGCCGCAAAGAAAATGGTTGAACGTGAAGAAGCCGAAGTATGGGATATTTTAGAAGAGGTAATTCGTGAACATCCAGTTTTATTAAATCGCGCTCCTACTTTACATCGATTAGGTATTCAAGCGTTTGAAGCAGTTCTAATTGAAGGAAAAGCTATTCAATTACATCCTTTAGTATGTGCTGCATATAATGCCGACTTTGATGGAGATCAAATGGCTGTTCATGTACCTCTTACAATGGAAGCACAATTAGAAGCTCGTGCTTTAATGATGTCAACAAATAATATCCTTTCTCCAGCTAATGGAGAGCCAATTATTGTTCCATCTCAGGATGTAATTTTAGGTTTATATTATATGACGAGAGAGAAAATCAATGCCAAAGGTGAAGGGATGATCTTAACTGGACCTAAAGAAGCGGAGCATCTTTATCGTGCAGGATTAGTAGAATTACATGCAAGAGTAACAGTTCGTATTACAGAATATAAAATTAATCCTAATGGTAATTTTAGTTCAAAAATTAATCTAATCAATACCACAATAGGTAGGGCAATTTTTTGGATGATGGTACCTAAAGGACTACCTTTTTCTCTTGTGAATCAACCTTTAGGTAAGAAAAATATATCGCAAATGTTAAATATCTGTTACCGCCTTTTAGGTATTAAATCAACAGTGATCTTTGCGGATCAAATGATGTATGCTGGTTTTGCATATGCCGCTCGTTCTGGTTCGTCTGTAGGTATTGATGATATGGTTATGCCAAATAATAAACAAGAAATTATTAATGATGCCGAAGCAGAAGTAACCGAAATTCAAGACCAATTTCAATCTGGATTAGTTACTGAAGGAGAACGATACAATAAAGTAATTGATATCTGGGCGGCGGCCAATGAACGAGTTGCTAAAGCTATGATGGAAAAGTTGTCAACTGAAATAGTTACCCATAGTAATGGTAGACAAGAAAAACAAATATCTTTTAACAGTATTTTTATGATGGCGGATTCTGGGGCCCGTGGTTCGGCAGCACAAATTCGTCAGTTAGCGGGAATGCGTGGTCTGATGGCAAAACCAGATGGTTCAATTATTGAAACTCCTATTACTGCAAATTTTCGTGAAGGTTTAAATGTACTTCAATACTTTATATCTACACATGGTGCTAGAAAAGGTTTAGCAGATACTGCATTAAAAACTGCTAATTCAGGATACTTGACTAGGAGGTTAGTAGATGTTGCACAAGATCTAGTAGTTATTGAAGATGATTGTGGTACAAATGACGGAATTACAATGACATCAGTAATTGAAGGTGGAGATATTAAGAATTCTCTAAGAGAAAGAGTATTAGGTCGTGTCACGGCAGAAAATCTATTAATACCTGGTACTGATGAAATTTTAATAGCTAGGAATACCTTATTGAATGAAAATTTATGTGAATTAATCGAAAAATTTTCGGTTAATAGTGTAAAAGTTCGTTCAGTAGTAAGCTGCGAAACTGATTTTGGTGTTTGTGCTTATTGTTATGGTCGTGATCTGGCTCGGGGAAACTTAATTAATAAAGGTGAAGCGGTTGGTGTAATTGCTGCTCAATCAATTGGGGAACCTGGAACACAGCTTACTATGCGTACATTTCATATCGGAGGAGCAGCATCACGTTCGGTAGCAGAATCAAGTATTCAGGTGATGAATAGTGGACGTATTAAATTAATAAATGCTAAATCAGTTATTAACTCTAATGGAAAGTTAGTAATTACTTCACGTAATGTTGAAATACAAATAGTAGATGAATTAGGTCGTGCTAAAGAAAGCTATAAAATTCCTTATGGAGCAATTTTAGAAAAAAAAGATAGTGAAATGGTAAATCCCGGAGAAACTTTGGCTAATTGGGATCCTCATACTATGCCAGTGATTACTGAAGTAAGTGGTTTTATTCGTTTCATAGATATGATTGAGGGACAAACTATTATTCGTCAAACTGATGATTTAACCGGCTTAACTTCTATTGTATTATTAGATACAGCAGCCGAGCGGACTTCTGGTGGTAAAGAATTACGGCCCGCTTTAAAAATTATGGATATCAATGGCAATGAAATATTAGTTACGGGTACGGATACCCCAGTACAATATTTTCTACCAAGAAGAGCTATTATTCAAATTGAAGATAATATATGGGTTAATGCAGGTGATACAATAGCCAGAGTACCCCTGGAATATGGTGGTACTAAAGATATTACTGGTGGTTTACCGCGAGTAGCAGATCTCTTTGAAGCTCGTCGTCCCAAAGAATCCGCAATTCTTGCAGAAATAAGTGGTATTATATCTTTTGGAAAAGATACTAAAGGTAAAAGACGTTTAGTAATTACACCGCTTGATGATAAAAATGATCCATATGAAGAAATGATTCCTAAATGGCGACATCTAAATGTTTTTGAAGGAGAACATGTAGAACGTGGTGATGTAATATCTGATGGACCAGAATCCCCACATGATATTTTACGCTTGCGTGGTATTTATGCAGTAACCAGATATATTACGAATGAAGTACAGGAAGTATATCGCTTGCAAGGTGTAAAAATTAACGATAAACATATAGAAGTGATTGTGCGTCAAATGTTACGCAAAGTAACCATTAAAACAGTAGGTAACAGCTCTTTTCTCATGGGTGAACAAATCGAGCTGTCTCGTGTTAAAATTGAAAATCGTAAATTACAAAGTAATGGAAAATTAGGTGCCACTTATGTACGAGATTTATTAGGTATTACTAAGGCCTCATTAGCCACGGAATCATTTATCTCAGCAGCATCATTTCAAGAGACTACTCGTGTGTTGACCGAGGCAGCGGTTGCTGGAAAAATTGATGAATTACGTGGTCTTAAAGAAAATGTAATTGTTGGAAGATTGATTCCAGCGGGAACTGGATATGCTTACCATAGAGAAAAATTGAGTATTCATCAAAATGATCTTGATAAGAAGAAAAAATTAAGTACTGAACAAGCTACTGCAAACTTAGCAGCTTTACTCAATTCTGAGATGGAAAGTAATTAAAAGAATCAACTGATAATTAAGATGCGTACTACTGAATATCCCCTATTTACCCTTAAAAAAGTTTCATCTCAAACTGAATTGATCAGTTATCAGTTAATGCTGCGTGCAGGTTTAATCCGTAAACTAGCATCTGGTTTATATACATGGTTACCTCTTGGAATACGTGTTTTAAGAAAACTTGAAAATATCATCCGCGAAGAAATGAATAATATCGGTGCTTTAGAAATTTTTATGCCGATACTTCAACCAGCTGAACTTTGGCAAGAGAGCGGACGTTGGTATGAGTATGGTCCCGAGTTATTAAGATTATTGAATAGAAGTGGACGTAATTTTGTATTAAGTCCTACACATGAAGAAGTTATTACAGATTTAATGCGTAAGATACTCAATTCTTATAAGCAATTGCCTATAATTTTTTATCAGATACAAACCAAATTTCGTGATGAAGTTCGCCCGCGTTTTGGTATTATACGTTCCAGAGAATTTATGATGAAAGATGCTTATTCGTTTCATTATGATAGCAATTCACTACAAGAAACTTATATGAAAATGTATAATGCTTATAGTAGAATTTTTAATAAATTAAGTCTAAATTATCGCATAGTACAAGCAGATACTGGTTGTATGGGTGGAAATTTTTCTCATGAATTTCAGGTATTAACAACAAGTGGTGAAAATAAAATTGTTTATTCCACTATGTCAGATTATGCTGCAAATATTGATTTAGCGGAAGCATTTCCATACCCTAATCAATGTCCGAATGCTACTCAATTAATGCTAAAAATAGATAGCAAAAATGATAAAAATCTCACTAATTTAATGGAAAAATATCAAATTCCAAGAGAAAAAATCATTAAAACACTAGTAGTTAAGGCAAAAAAACAAAGTGGGCATAAACTGGTGGCCCTATTAATTCGTAAAGATGATGAATTAAATTTGTTGAAATTACAAAAGATCAATATGGTAGCAAAGCCATTAAAATTTGCTAATGAAGAAGAAATTATGATTCTTACTGGTGGAGCCGGATCTAATTATCTTGGTCCCATTAATCTTCCTATTCCCATAATAGCAGATAGAAGTGTTATGGTGCTCAATGATTTTTGTGCTGGAGCAAATATTGATGGTCAATATTATATTGGCATAAACTGGATAAGAGACTTACCATTACCGCAAGTGGCAGATCTTCGTAATGTACGATCTGGAGATCCAAGTCCTGATGGATATGGCTTGTTAAAAATCCATTCAAGCATTGAAGTTGGACATATCTTTCAGCTTGGTACTAGGTATTCTGAAAATCTTAAATTTAAGATACACAATAATGACGGACAGCATCCACTATATATGGGCTGTTATGGAATAGGAATATCTCGTCTAATTGCAGCTATAATTGAACAAAATTATGATGATCGTGGTATTATATGGCCAAACATTATAGCTCCTTTTAAAGTAGCAATTTTACCAGTAAATTTATATAAATCTACTAAAGTAAAAATAATTGCAGAAAATATTTATTCACTTTTATGTATACATCATATTGATAGCCTTATCGATGATAGAAACGAATCTAACCTAGGTGTAATGTTTGCCGATATGGAATTAATAGGCATTCCGCATATAATTATTATCAGTGAACGTAATTTAAACCATGATGAAATTGAGTATCAAGCTCGATCTCTAAATGAAAAAATTATGATTAAAACTAAAGATATCATAGATTTTCTACTTAAAAAAATTACTTAATAATCGATTTTCTTTTCCCAGCTTATACACCAATTATCTTGAAAGTTACTTTTTCCATCATTAGTGATAAAAACCCCTAATGCAGCTATTAATTTATCATTATAAAAAATAAGAGGAATGCGCTCCCTGAGCCAGGGAGGTACCGAATATTCTTGCCATAATTTTTTAATGGGTTTACTATGCATACGTCCTAAAACGTAAAATTTCCCTTTAATTTTAAAACGGATTGTTACTTGTTCTCCCTTGAGGGGAGAACGTATAGTAATTCCATGATTATTTAATTTCATTTTAATTGTACCTAAATTTTGAGGTAATTTTAAGGGTTCCCAAGGAGATGACCAATGAAGTACATCATCACGTATAGGAGGCATGATATTAATTAAGTAAATGGCATGACGATAGCGTCTAATTTCATATTTACCTATTTTTAAACAGGGAGATGCATCTTTACGACTACATATTACTTGATGCCAAATACATTGTAGAATATTACGCGAGGGTATAATATTTTTCTTAGCAAGCCATTTTCTTAAGATACCATAACGATGAAATTTACTATAATTATGTAAAATATCTATTTTTAAAGATTTATCGGGTTGTGTTAACTTATCAAGTGATTCGGTTAATAACTCTTCTAATAATTGTTCCTGTTCAGCACACAACTGAGAACTACGTGCTACTGCTTGAAGAAAACTTGGCCACCTTTTCTTAAGTGATGGTAATATTTTAATCCGCAAAAAATTCCGGTCAAAACGAGTATCAAAATTACTTTGGTCATTAACCCATTTTAGCTGATGTTTAAGCGCCCATTCTTCAATATCTTGACGAGTTTGATATAACATAGGACGTAGAAAAATATTATTACCAATTTTTATTTCTGAAGGCATAGCTGCTAAACCGGCAGGACCACTTCCTCTTTTAAGCGCTAGTAGAAAAGTTTCACATTGATCATCAAGATGTTGTGCAGTTAATAAGATTTCTCCTTTTAAAAGTACCTTCTTAAAAACATTATAACGTGCAATACGTGCGGCAGCTTCAATTCCTTGTTTTATATCTAATTGATTAATTTTAATTATTTTTAAAGGTATTTGCCATATTTTACATTGTTGATAACAATGTTGTGCCCAGCAATTTGCCGCTGGACTAATTCCATGATTAATATGAATGGCACGCAATTTTAATTCTGGACGATGATTACGTAATAGCATTAATTGATGTAATAATACTGTTGAATCTAAACCACCACTATATGCAATGAGTAATTTTAAATGACCAAGAAGCTTTTTTTCAATTTTATCAATAAGATTAGACATAATTTAATAAAATTTATATATATCCGTAATTCATTAATCTTTAATATCTACGTTTTTGTAACTTTTCAGTCTTTCGAAGATCTAAATCATGTAAAATCTTCCAGTAATTGTGATTTAAGAGTGCCGCTATAGCGGCTGAATCTGGGTGTGGATCACCCAATGGTTCTTGAATTATCGTATCAATTAAAATAACTTAATTTGGAAGCTATGGAAATCGTAGCTTGTTTCGCCAGCGGTGTTTTTTTAACACTTTTCCATAATATTGATGCTACTGCTAGAGCATCAATAAATGTAATGATTGGCATATTTAAACGTTCGGCAAGTTCCATAAAACGTTATGCTTTTTGGAGCCGACATTCTAAAATTACGTTTAATTTATCTGGTATTTCACGATCTTTTTGATGACCAATGATATCATTACGGGACTATCTGCAAAACGTGCTATACACTTCTGCTAGTTCATTAAAATATGTAAATATTTTTCTCTGTAGTTGAAAGAATATAAGGTCGTAGTAGTAGGTATTTTACAATTAGTAAAGTGCCTAATTTATCGTTAATTCAAGATTTTTCAAGTAGCCTATAAATCTAAATTAATAGAAAATTCTTTCAGATGGTTTTTAGAGATAATAACTAAGAAATTAATTTTTCCTTATAATTCAACAATTGACTGTTGTAAATCTAATAAATAGTATTACTATCTTAATTAAATTCTAAATTAACATGCTCTGTTCCTAATAATGCCCTGAGATCATTAAGCAATGAATCACTTATTGAGATTCGCCAATTAATACTTGAGTTGCCACCTAGCATAACCTTAGCAACATCATTTTGATAGTAAATATGCACTGGAATTAACCCACAATACTGTTTTAAACAATCATGTAATTTATTTAAAATCTGTGTAGTAATATGTTTACTAGTTAGTATAATAGCAAGATTACGTACATATTTGGTACGATATTCATTAATATCTATTAACTTATTAGCTATAATTTGAAAGTTATTACTAAAATTATCTAGCTTGATTTGCCCAGTAACAATGAGAATTTTATTAATTTCTAATAAATTTTTATATTTGTCAAAAACGTTATTTAATAATATTACATCAATCTTAGATGTATCATCATCTAATCTGCAAATTCCAATTTCACGTTGACCAAATTTAGTTGCTATGATACGGGTATTAACTACTAATCCTGCTATTTGAATGATTTTACCAATTTTACAAAATTTAACCTGTTTAATTTGCATAATACTAGTAGTATAGTGTTCAATCTCTTTAACGTATTGGTTAATGGGATGATCAGTTAAATATAATCCTAAGGTTTCACGTTCTTTGGCTAAAAGAACTAACGGTTGCCATGGAGGAGTTCTCACATATAACTCTTCAAGTTTTGGGGATTTTTCTGAGATTATTCCCAAAATTTCTCTTTGGCCATGATGTGTTTCCTTATACTGATTTGCTACTTTTAAAGCATCTTCTAAGACTTCTATCATTGCTGCTCTATGTGGACCTAGAGCATCACAAGCTCCTGAAAAAATTAATTTTTCTATTACTTTACGGTGAATTTTTTTCATTTTAGTACGTGCACAAAAATCAAATATATCAATAAAATTACCTCCAGTTTGTCTAATTTTTAGAATAGTTTCTATTTGTGCCTTACCAATTCCTTTAATAGCTCCTAGTCCATAAACTATTTGATTATCATCATTTACATAAAATTTATACCTTCCTGTGTTAATAGTTGGTGGTAAGATCTGAATATCTAAAGACTTACTAACTTCTAATAAGGTAATAATTTTATCTTGATTATCAAGATCTGCATTCATCGCTGCTGCCAAAAATTGTGCTGGATAGTGGGTTTTCAACCATAAAGTTTGATAAGAAAGTAATGCATAAGCGGCCGAATGAGATTTATTAAAACCATATCCAGCAAATTTTTCTAATAAATTAAATATTTTAATTGCTAAAGTACTGTTAATTCCATTTTTTTCGGCGCCTAAACGGAAGACAGAACGTTGCTGAATCATATCTTGTAGTTTTTTCTTACCCATTGCACGTCTCAGTATATCTGCTTCACCTAGTGTATAACCTGCTAAAACTTGAGCAATTTGCATAACTTGTTCTTGATATAGAATAATGCCATAAGTAGGTTCTAGAATTGGTTTTAATAAGGAATGTTGCCATTTACTATCGGGATATGAAATTTTCTCTTTGCCATGTTTACGATTAATAAAATTTTCTACCATACCTGATTGCAAGGGTCCTGGTCTAAATAACGCTATTAGTGCAATGATATCTTCGAAACAATCAGGTCGGAGTTTTTTGATTAATTTTTTCATTCCATTGGATTCAAGTTGAAAGATTGCTGTAGTTTCTGCTTGCTGTAACATAGCAAAACTTTTTGAATCATCTAGTGGAATTCTGGTAATATCGAGTAGTGATTCTCCTTGTTGAGAACACTTCTGATTAATCATTTCCAGTGTCCAATTAATAATTGTTAAGGTTTTTAACCCTAGAAAATCAAATTTAACTAATCCTACATATTCAACATCATTTTTATCAAATTGTGTAACTGGATGATGGCTATTTTCATCATAGTAAAGAGGTGCAAAATCAGTAATTTTTGTTGGAGCAATAACTACTCCACCAGCATGTTTACTTGCATTACGTATCACTCCTTCCAGTTGTTGTGCCATATTAATTAATACTTTTACTTCTTCATTAGAATTATAGATTTCAGTTAACTTTGGTACTTTATTCAAAGCTTTATTTAATGTAATTCCTATATTAGATGGAATTAATTTGGCAATGCGATCCACGAAACTATAAGGATAATCCAGCACCCTGCCAACATCTCTGATAACTGATTTTGCTGTCATAGTACCAAAAGTAATGATTTGTGAAACCGCATCTCTTCCATATTTTTCCGCCACATGTTCAATTACTTGATCTCTTTTTTCCATACAAAAATCTATGTCAAAATCAGGTAAAGAAATTCTCTGTGGATTAAGGAATCGCTCAAATATTAAGTCAAATTCTATTGGATCTAAATCAGTAATATTTAATGCATAAGCTACGAGAGAGCCAGCACCAGAACCTCTTCCTGGACCTACTGGAACACCGTTCTGTTTTGCCCATTGAATAAATTCCATGACAATAAGAAAATAACCTGAAAATCCCATTTGATTAATGATTTTAAGTTCCATTTGCAAACGATCATCATATCCTACCCGTTTTTTTTCGCGGATTTTTTTATTAGGAAATAAAAATTCTAAGCGTTTTTCAAGACCTTGACTTGCCTGTTGAACGAGATAATCCTTGGTACTTATCGTACCAGTAGGAAATTGTGGAAGAAAATACTCTCCCATGGCAATCGTAACATTACAACGTTTGGCAATTTCTACACTATTTTCAAGTGCCTCAGGAATATCTTTAAACAAACTGCACATTTCTTGTTCACTACGTAAATATTGCTGAGGGCTATATTTTATTAAATTTTTAGAATTATTGAGAGTACAACCTTCATGAATAGCTAGTCTAATCTCGTGTGCTTCAAAATCCTCGGCATGAATAAAATAAACGTCATTAGTAGCAACTACCGGAATATTTGCAGTTTTACTAAGTGATATCGCTGCCTGTAAATAATTTTCTTCATTTGATCGACCAGTGCGAATTAACTCTAAATAATAGCGATCTGGAAAATATTTTCGATAAAAATTTAAATTTTGTAAAACTAAAGCATCATTACCACGTAATAAATTTTTTCCAATATCTCCAAGACGACCACCAGAAAGTAAGATGAGACCTTCGGCAAATTCCACCAGCCATTCTTTTAGAATAGTTGGACCTTCTAAACTAGAACCACATTGATAAGAACGTGAAATTAGCAAAGTTAAATTTCTATATCCTTGGTTATTTGAGGCTAATGCAGTAATTTGATTAAAATCATTATCTAGAAGATTATTAACTAAATAAAATTCACTTCCTATAATAGGTTTAATACCTATATTTTGTGCCGAAAGATAAAATTTCAATAAGCCAAAAAAATTTGAAAAATCAGTTAATGCCATCGATGGCATATTTAGTTCTGCGATTTTTTTTACCAAATCCTTTGGTTTAGCTAATCCATATCGTATAGAATAATCACTATGAACCCGCAGGTGAATAAAAAGAGGTTGAGTCATATTTTCTATCTTTTAGTAGAATTTCAGAATCTTAATTATTTCTAGCAATTTTATTAATTAATTTATGTCTTGAGACGACGAGTACACATCAGTGAGGCTTTACAAACTAATTTATTATTTACTTTAGCTATTCCTCTAAAAAGTGCAATTCTACTTCGTTCTTTAATAAATTCTACTTCTAATATCATTTGATCTCCTGGGAATACCTGACGTTTGAATCTAGCTTTATCAATGCTAGTAAGATAATAAAGTTCACCTTGCTCCAATTTATCCCAGCTTCTAAAAGCTAGTATTCCAGTAGCTTGTGCCATAGCCTCAATAATTAATACTCCAGGAAAAATTGGTTTATTAGGAAAATGACCTTGAAAAAATGGCTCATTAAAAGAAACATTTTTTACTACTCGTAGAAAATGTCCCTTTTCGAAAGAAAGCATGCGATCAATTAGCAAAAAAGGAAATCTATGTGGTAACAATTCTAAAATTTCTTCTAGTTGAAAAATGTTATTTTTATTAGCCAAAATTCATCTTCCTGTCATAAAATTAATAACATGAGCTGAATAGCTTATTTAGATTATTAAATTTATACTATATCAGCTAGATTTATTTAGTTTTAGAGGAATAACTGAAGAATAAAATAAATAAAAATTGGTTTTATAGAAGGCTTGTAAGGTACAACCAATGATTAATAATGATACCATCCCACTATGAATAATTTTGTGATCGAATATTTAGGTGATCAATAAATTAATTTGACCAATTATGGTAATCTTGATTTATTTGAGTTTGTTTAATACTTCTTCAGTAAGATCATCTAGTTGATTTGCATACATGATAGCATCAGCATTAAACACTACATCATATTTTCCACTAGCTACTGTTTTAATGGCTTCTCTAATCAGAGTCAATATTTTGTTTTGTTCTTCAATTTGACGATCATGCTTATCAGTTTCAAACTCCTGTACTTGGCTTGCTAGTGCTTTGCGTTGTAAAATGATTTCCTGTTCTAATTTCTGATGTTCACTTAACTTTATTCTTGAACCATCAAGTTGTAAATGTTGTATCTTTTTTTCAAGATTATCCTCCATAAGCTGTAAGTTGTGAGCCCGCCCTTGGAATTCTTGTTCAAGCTGTTTGGAAATTGATTCAATTTTTGGTAATCGCTGAAAAATCGTTACTATATTAACTATTGCAAACCTATTTATAGTTTGAGCACTAGATAAAACAGCTACTAAGGTTACATTGATCATAATTACAAAAGTACCTAACCATTTTTTCACTAGAAAACTCCTTTATTAATAAGGCTAATATTAAATATTTAGTTAATTAAACATCTGCTATTTACGTATTTTGGTATTAATGGTGGTAGTTAATAACTACTAGAACTAGTAGTTCCTATTCTAAATTGGAACGATTCGATTTTATCATCTTTATAGTGTGTTATAGGCTTGGAATAAGATAAGGTAATTGGACCTAATAGAGACATCCATTGTATACTAACTCCGGTAGAAACTCGCAAATTATTTATGGGATCTCTATAATCATGAATTTTGTAATTTATGAGCTGATAGTTATTTGCCCACTTACTATCCCATATTGATCCTAAATCTATAAATAGGGATGATCGTATTGATCCTATATATCTCAAATGAGATATTGGGGAGATTAATTCTATACTAGCGATAGCCATAACATTTCCGCCGATCGTATCATTAGAAATGCAAAGTGGTTTTTGATTACATGAATGTATTATTGAATGATAATAAACTGCTTTTGGACCAATACTATTCAAAGTAAAACCCCGTACCGATTTTATACCACCAGCATAAAAATTTTCAAATGAAGGACTTTCTTTTATATTAATTCCTCCAGTATAACCAATCTGTCCATGGATGAATATAATCCATTGATTTTTATGGTTAATTGGTAAATATTGTCCAGAATCCAAAATCACTCTATAGTAGATATTATTAATTTTATTAAAATATAATATTCCATAGAGTTGACTATGATTTCCATACATAGAAAACATTTTTCTAAAAATATTATTATACCTCCATCCCAATTGAAATGTAAAAGCATTATCTTGATAGTTTCCATTATTCATTGATCTTAGATTTAAAGAACGCCACATAGCTAATTGGGGTGGCATATGTGATATACTATGAGTAATATAACCTATTCCAATATCAATTAAATTATGTTTACTAATTTTAACGTCTAAGTTTTCACTGATGCCATAATTTTTATAACTGTATTTATAAGCATCTAAATTAGGATTAGTTAAATATTTATAAAATATATGTTCTCCAATACTTATACCTTTTACTGTAAGATAGGGATTAGTTATTATAAATTCTGTAGAATTTTTAAAAAGATTTTTTTTCCCACTTAAACTAAGTTTATAACCAGTACCTAACCAGTTGTTTTGTGAAAAATCAGTTTGGTAATTTATACTAGCTTTAGAATTAAAGTCGATACCTAAATTGATTGATCCTATATTGCGTTCTTTTACTTGGTATATTACATCTACTTGGTTATTAATACCGGGTGTAGGTAGAATCTTTACATTTACTGTTTCAAAATCACCGAGATCATTGAGGTGTTGTTGATCTTGATATACTATGCTCTTTTTAAGGAAAAATCCTTCTATTTGCTGGAGTTCTCGACGCAATATAGAGTCTTTAGTGAGATTATTTCCTTGAAAATAAATTCTATGTACATAATAGCGTTGACCTGGATAAATATTAATAATTAATTGCAAGCTTTTATCAGTCTCTTTAATTATTATCCTAGTAACTACATCAGGCCAAGCATAGCCGTCATTTTCTAGAAAATCTTTGATAATATTTTCTGTCTTTTTAATTTGGTTTCTATTATACCATTCTCCATTATGAAGAATGGCTAGATTTTTTATTTTAAAATTTTTACTTAAAAAATCTTGATTAAAAATTATTTTTTTTATTTTATATCGAGCTCCTTCACTAATATAAATAGTAACATTGATTAGCTGTTTTTCTGGGTTAAAAAAAATCTTCGCTGAATTTACTTTAAAATGTATATAACCATGATCCATATAAAAATTCCGTAATTTTTCAATATTAATGGATAATTTTGAGAGAGGATATTGATGGTTATTCAGAAAACACCATGCGGAAACTGTATTAAAAAATTCAAAATTTTTGATTAATTTTTTGTAAGAAAAATTTTGGTTACCAACGATCATAATTTTATTAATATTAGCTAACTTACCTTCTTCAAATCTAATTTTTATTTGAACCTTTTGATCTGTTAATGATTTAACAATAAATTTGACTTGAGCAGTATAATGACCATTTAGGTAAAAATAGTTTTCCATATTTCTTTCAAAAAGATTAATTTGGGATAAATCCAAAAAACTTCCTACTTTAATTCCATAATCTTCCAAAATATTTTGAATTTGATTTATCCTTAATAATTGATTACCGGAAATTATTATCTGATTAATAACAGGACGTTCTTTTAACTTAATAATTAAGATATTGCGGTTACGTAAAATTTCTACATTATCAAAATTTTTAGTGAAAAATAATGCGCGAATAGTATTACTAATATCTTCTTGGGAAATAGTATCACCCACACGTATAGGTATAGTAAGTAATACTGCCTTTCTGGTGATACGCTGTAAACCTTTAAAATAAATATTTTTAATTACAAATTGATTGGTACCAGATATAACTATTTTGCTACTAAACATAAGTAAAATTATAATAAGCCAAAATTTGATTACCATCGAATATATAATTTCCTTAATGATATAATAAGATACGTGAAAAATCATTAAATAATGCAATTACCATAAGGATTATCAACATGATTATTCCAATACGATAACTTAGTTCTTTAATGTTATTAGATAATGTTTTACCTTGAAAAGTTTCTATTATAAGAAATAAAAAATGACCTCCATCCAATACTGGTAAGGGAAACATATTAATAATTCCCAGATTAATACTTATTAGAGCTAAGAACATTAAATAATAAATCAAACCATATCTTGCGGATATTCCAGCACCTTGAGCCAGAGACAGTGGTCCACTAATTTGGGTTAAGTTAAGTTTACCAACTATTAATTTTTTAAGCATGCTAACAGTTACATTAATTAACTGCCAAGTTTTTTTAGCCGCAATAACTAATGCCATCACTGGATTATATTTCATTAAAATTTTATTTTTTTCAGATTCATAAACAATCTTGGGAATCACCCCAAGAAATCCACGGGAATCTTTATCAGGTTTTTTTATGGAACTAACTGAAAAATTCAAGATTTTATTCTGTCGCTTAATTACAAGTTGAATATTTTTTTTCGCATGGTGACGAATATAATTAACAAAATCTTGCCATTGTATTAAATGATGTCCATCAAATTTAATGATTTGATCTCCGATTTTTAATCCTGCTCTACTAGCAGCAGATTCCGGTTTAACTGCCGATAAAATTGGTTCAATATGTGAACTATACGGCTTAATTCCTATAGATATCAGGGGATCATTTTTGTCTGGATCTAAATACCAATGACTTAAATTAAGATATTTAATGATGGGTTGCGATGATCGCCAATCAATCAATTTTACTCTGGTGCTAACCAGACCCATTTTCGTGATTAATGCTATCCGTACATCATTCCAATCAAAGATTGCTATATTACCAATATATTTAAATTCCATTTTGGATCTCAAGCCAGCTTGAAAAGCTATAGATCCAGATTTTACTTCATTAATAATAGGTCTGTTGATAGGAATTCCAAGCAAAAATACTATCCAGTAGATCATCATCCCAAAAAATATGTTAGCAAGAGGTCCGGCGATAATAATCGCCGCCCGCTGAAAAATCGTTTTATTGTTAAAAGCTTGTTGATAAATATCTTGATCGTCATTTATTACAAGCATTTTTACAAATCCACCTAATGGAATAATTGATATCATATACTGTGTACCTTTACTATCGTACCACGAGCATAATGCTTTACCAAATCCAAGGGAAAAACATTCAATATGTACTCCACAGTATCTTGCTACGAAAAAATGTCCAAATTCATGAACGGTAATTAATATACCTATGGCAATAATAAAAGCAGTACCACTCAATACTAGTGTATCTAACATAATTTCCTCTATCTGAGCTTACCAAATAATAATAATAAGCATGCAAATATAGGTATAGCAGCGGTTAAACTATCTATTCTATCAAGCACTCCTCCGTGACCAGGAACTAAATTACTACTTTCTTTAATTCCAGCTTCACGTTTTAACATACTTTCAGTAAGATCTCCTAATATTGAAGCTAATACTGAAATTATTGAGACTATTAATATGGTAATTGACATTACTTTAAATGGTAATTGTAAAGATATAAACTTCATTGAAAATAAGTAATAAATTAAAGTTGAAGTGAACAAGCCACCTACTATTCCTTCCCAGGTTTTGCCTGGCGAAATTTTTGCTATTAACGGATGTTTACCTAACAATTTACCAAATAAATAAGATCCAGAATCTACTGCAACTACTAAAGATATTATGTATAATAAAGAGATAGCTCCAGTATAATTATTAGCTTCATAGTTAAACTGACGCAATGCTAAAATTCCCGCACCAAAAGGTGTTATAGTAAGCATACCAAATATTAATCGCCAGATTTTAGAATTACGCCAAAATCCTGCTCTCCTTGGATAACTAATAATCAAAAAAAATGCAAAAATCCACCACAATAGTGATAATAAAAGTAATGATTTGATTATTGGTGAAATCATTAAAATAGTATTATTCCAGGAATTTATAGTTAATATAAACAAAATTATTCCGAATAAACTGCAGATCATTAATTTTTGAGATATTTGATAATATCCTGCTAATTGACACCATTCACAAGCTGCTAATACACAAACAAGCATTATAAAAAAATATAATACAGCTATGGGTAAGTAGAATAATACTCCAATTAAAATTGTAATGAGTACTAATGCAGTAAGCATGCGCTGCTTAAAAATAATAGCTACCTCCTAAATTTCGCCAAATTCAGTAGTATTTTTATAGTGCGGTGGTATTACCGAAACGTCGCTCTCTTTGTGAAAAAGCTTGCAAGGCACCTTCAAAAACTTGTTCATTAAAATCAGGCCATAGTACTTCAGTAAAGTAAAGTTCGGTATATGCAATTTGCCATAGTAAAAAATTGCTAATTCTATATTCACCTCCGGTTCGAATTACTAGATCTACTGGCGCTAAATCATTGAGACAAAGATATTTTGAAAATACTGACTCATTTATTTGATCTGGTTGAAGAATTCCTTTTTGTACTAAGCTAGCAATTTTTTTGATTCCATGAAGAATATCCCAACGTCCTCCATAATTCGCAGCTATATTAAGTATTAATCCAGTATTTTTTTTAGTAAGTCCTTCAGCCTGACGAATGCAATTCTGTAATGGAGCATTAAAATTACTTATATCTCCAATAATACATAGTCGTATATTATGTTGATGTAATCTTACTAACTCATTCTCCAAGGTCCATAAAAAAAGTTTCATTAATGCTAATACTTCTTGTGCTGGTCGTTTCCAATTCTCGCTACTAAATGCATAAAGGGTAAGTACTTCTATTTGATGATTTACTGCAAAACTTACTGCACGACGTACGGAATTGACTCCAGCCTTATGACCCATAATCCGCAACTTACCCTTAAGAGTGGCCCATCGACCATTACCATCCATAATAATAGCTACATGACGAATGCCTTTATTTTTAAATTTTATGGGTGGTCTAGGATTATCAATTAACATAGAAAATATTTTACTCCTTATTCATAAAATCAGCCTCCAGAAAAATTATTCACTAATCTCGGAGATATAAAAATCTAATATTTTTAGACTAAAGATAAGAATTTAATAATTCTGCTATATGAATACGTACTAATCTATCAACTATAATGACTTCCTCCACGCTTTGTGGTTCTTGACAAGAAAAAGACTCTAAGGCTGCAATAATGATAGCAGGAATAGCAGGAAAAGAAATTTTAAAATTAAGAAAAGCGGTTACTGCGATTTCATTAGCAGCATTCAATGTAATTATTGCAACTAAACCTTTTTTACAACAATCTATCGCTAGCTTCAGACAAGGATAACGTTCTAAATTAGGCTCCTGAAAAGTTAAATTATTAATTTTTTTAAAATCTATTTGATTAACATTATTAATGAGACGTTTCGGCCATGCCATAGCATGTGCAATAGGAATTTTCATATTTGGTGATCCAAGTTGTGCTAAAATACTACCATCTAAATAACGGACCATAGAATGAATTATTGATTGAGGGTGTATCAATACTTCTATTTGCATCTCTGTAGCATTAAATAACCAACGGGCTTCAATATATTCTAATCCTTTATTCATCAAAGTAGCAGAGTCTACAGATATTTTTCTTCCCATTTTCCAAGTTGGGTGATTACAAGCTTGTTCAGGAGTTACATGTACTAAATCAGAAATTGGAATGTTAAGAAAAGGACCACCAGATCCTGTAAGAATAATACTTTCAACTCCATTATCAATTAAAGATGCATAACCTAAATGTTGTTGAAAATTAGTAGGTAAAGTCTGAAAAATTGCATTATGTTCACTATCAACTGGTAGTAATTGTGCTTGTGCCTTACATACAGCTTCCATAAATAAATTTCCGCAGATTACTAAGGCTTCTTTATTAGCTAACAGAACTTTTTTGCCAGCCCGTATCGCAGCTATTGTAGGAAGTAGTCCTGCAGTACCAACTATTGCCGCCATTACCTGATCTACATCATCTAGCGTTGCTAATTCACAAGCCGCTTGTTCTCCTGCTAAAACTTTGGTTGGTAAATTCAATGATTGTAAATTATTCTGTAACAATTTTGCGGAATTTTGATCAAACATTGCTGCCCAAGCGGGCTGATATTTATAACACTGTTCTACCATAAGATCAACATTATAACCTGCAACAAGAGCTTGTACTGTAAACAAATCTGGATTTTCATCCACTATACTAAGTGTAGTAGTACCTACTGAACCCGTTGATCCAAGAATGGTTAGTCGTTGCATGATACTTTTAAAAAGTTATCAAATCTTTAATTTTTAGATTCATAATTTCATCAATTTTTTTTATGTAATCATCTGTTATTTTTTGAATAGTATCTTGTGTACGATGCTCTTCATCTTTACTAACTTGCTTGGATTTGAGTAGTGATTTTATTTTAAGATTTGCATCTCGACGTATATTACGTATACATACCTTAGATTGTTCAGCTTCACTACGTACTAATTTAGTTAATTGATTACGTCGTTCTTCGCTTAAAGAAGGTAAAATAATTCTAATAACCGTTCCTGCTGTATTAGGATTTAGTCCTAAATCAGAAGCTCGAAGAGATTTTTCAATTGATGAAATTAAAGTTCGGTCAAAAACTGTAATCACAAGAGTTCGGTAATCTTCAACTATAATATTAGAAATATTACGTAATAGAGTAACTCCTCCATAATATTCAATAGTAAGATTATCAATTAAACTAGGTGTTGCCCTTCCAGTTCTAATTTTATTAATGTGATGGTTAAAGGTATTGATACATTTTGCCATCTGCATCTCTGTATCTTTTTTTATTTTTATGATCACGTTATAACCTTTATAATATCTTAGATTAGCCTATCACAATTAATATTAATTGTGTATTTGATTTAGGTAATCAAGGTTCCTTCTTTTGCTCCAATTACTATCCGGCGTAATGCCCCAGGTTTATTAATATTAAAAACCTTAATTGGAAGATTATGGTCACGTGCTAATGTAAAAGCTGCCAGATCCATGATTTTTAATCCTTGTTCGAGTACTTCTTGATAAGTAATTTTTTCATATAGTATGGCATTAGGGTATTTAAAGGGATCTGCCGAAAAAACACCATCAACCTTGGTAGCTTTAAGTAGCACATTAGCTTCGATTTCAATTCCACGTAAACAGGCTGCTGAATCAGTAGTAAAAAATGGATTACCTATACCCGCACAAAAAATCACTACTCGTTGATTATTAAGAAGAGTGATAGCTTTTGCCCAGCTATAAATATCGCATACTCCATTAAGTGGAATGGCTGACATAAGATTAGCATTGATTTCATGGCGATGAAATGCGTCTAAAATTGCTAATCCATTTATAACAGTTGCCAACATTCCCATATGATCTGCTGCCACGTGATTCATACCCGATTTAGCTAAAGTGGCCCCCCTAACTATATTACCTCCACCAATCACAATACCAATTTGCACGGCTAAATCTAATAGTTCCTTGACTTCTTTTGCTATCCGATATAGTAAATGAGTATCTATTCCAAAGTTTTTAGTACCTAACAGAGCTTCACCACTAAGCTTAAGTAATATACGTTGGTAAATATTTTTATTAATATTAGGCATTATTTAATTTAAAAAAGATTAGCAATTCATGTTATATTTATTTTATATATTTTCACCAATTTCGAAACGTATAAAATTGATCACCTTAAGGTGATGTTCTTTTAAAACCTGTCCTACTGTTTTACTAGGTTCTAAAATAAATTTCTGACCAGTTAAGGTTATTTCATCAATAAATTTTCTAATACGTCCTTCAATCATTTGATTGGCTAAAATTAAAGATTTTCCGGATTTTTTAGCAATTTGCTGCTGAATTTGACGCTCATGTTCTATAATTTCTACCGGGATTTGTTCTGGTTTAAGATATTTTGGTTTACTAGCAGCAATATGCATTGCAATATATTTACATAATTGTTTATTACTTGATGGTGATGTAGAAACTATGACACCAATGCGATAACTATGTAAATAAGCAGTAAGTTGATCTCCTTCTAGGACTGCGATACGATTAATATTAATATTTTCAGCAATCTGATTCATTAATTCTAATCTTTGAATTTCAAATTTAGCTTTTAATATTGAAATATTATTAATACGTTCAACAATGGCAGTGCTAATAACATTGTTACTAAAATTTTTTAAGCTGGTTGCTTTAGCCACAAAATCGGTCTCACAATTAATTTCAATTATAGCACCGTAATTACCTTCAATTTTTATTATTATAATACCTTCAGCTGTAATACGAGAAGCTTTATTTACTGCTTGTATCTCACCAATTTGACGCAGATAATCAATGGCTTTTTCAATGTTACCATTAGCGGTAATTAAGGCATGTTTACAATTCATTACCCCGGCACCTGTGCGTTCTCTTAATTGCTTTATTTGATTTACGGTAATTTCAACCATTTTATATTTTCTCCTAATGATTAATATCAATTATTTGGCGGTTGATTTTAAACTACTACTATTCCTTAAATGTTTCTTAGAAACATCATGAGAATTACTTTGGATAATAGCGGTAACCACATAATTTAAATAGAGACTGATCGCTTTGATGGCATCATCATTGCCTGGAATAATAAAATCAATTCCATCAGGATTAGAATTGGTATCAACAATCGCAAAAATAGGAATCCCTAATTTTTTAGCTTCATTAATAGCTATTTGTTCATAATCGGCATCTATTATAAATAGAGCATCAGGTAAACCACCTATATTTTTAATTCCACCGAGACTACTTTCTAATTTATTTAATTCACGACTGCGCATTAGTGCTTCTTTTTTAGTCAATTTTTCTAAGGTTCCATCCTTAAATTGAACTTCAAGATCTTTTAATCTTTTTATAGATTGTCTAACTGTTTTCCAATTAGTAAGCATTCCACCTAACCATCGATGATTTACAAAGTATTGTTCACAAGTTTTTGCCGCATCTTGTATTACTTGAGTTGCTGCCCTTTTAGTTCCAACAAATAAGATTCGGCCTTTGCGAGAAGCAATTTTTTGCATTTCAATCAATGCTATTTGAAATAAAAGTAAAGTTTTTTCTAGATTAATAATATGAATATTATTACGAATTCCAAAAATGTATGGTTTCATTTTTGGATTCCAGTATCTGGTTTGATGGCCAAAATGTACGCCAGCGTTAAGCATCTCGCGCATCGAAAGAGTTACCATAAATTTACCTCGACATTTATAGGTGTGGATTTAAGCAATTATATGTTTTCAATAATTGCTAATTTAAGATATGTTTGCGTTACAGTTTATTTTATAGTAAAAGTTACCAACTATAGGGTGTTATAACATAAATTATTCTAACACATCAATAATAGCTACTTTATTTATCTCGAGAAAATCTTTATAAAAATATATAAGTCTATAAATGAAAAATTTAATAAAAACTACAGAACAGATAGAAAAAATCCGTCGAGCTAGTAAATTGGCTGCTGAAGTATTAGAAATGATTGTCCAATATGTAAAACCTGGGATAACTACTGGAGAGTTAGATAGTATCTGTCATAATTATATTTTCAATAAACAGCATGCGAGATCAGCATGTTTGGGTTATCGTGGTTTTCCCAAATCAGTTTGCATTTCAGTTAATGATGTAGTCTGTCACGGTATTCCCAATTCTGACAAAATTCTAAGAAATGGAGATATTGTTAATATTGATGTTACAGTTATAAAAGATGAGTATCATGGTGATACTTCTAAAATGTTTATAATAGGAACCCCGTCTATTCAAGCAAAAAGGTTATGTATGGTGGCACAACAAAGTCTTTATATGGCTTTACGCATGATTAGACCTGGAATTCGATTAAGAACTTTAGGTAAAACCATTCAACAATACGTTGAATCATGTGATTTTTCTATTGTACGAGAATATTGTGGACACGGTATTGGTAAATCATTCCATGAAGCACCGCAAATCTTACATTATGATGCAGATGATTATGGTTTCTGTATTCAAACGGGTATGACGTTTACTATTGAACCAATGGTAAATGCAGGTAATTGTCGTGTACGCATTATGAAAGATGGTTGGACTGTTAAAACTAAAGATCGTAGTTTATCTGCACAGTATGAACATACTATTGCAGTAACTGAAAAAGGTTGTGAAATTCTAACCTTACGTCAAGATGATACAATACCTCGTATAATTAAACATTATTAATAAATATTAATTAATAAGATTTTATGGTCTATATAAATTTACTAAATATGATAAATTAAGTATCTAAGAATAGATTTTAAGTTACCTGTTAATGAACAGTTATTATTAAATAAGAGAATCTTCAATGCAGCATTTAAAAAATATTATTGAAAAATCTTTTGAACAGAGATCACAACTCAACGCTACTAGTAATGAAAATAGTACACGTGACGCGGTGAACCAAGTAATCAAATTACTTGATCTTGGAAAAGTTAGAGTAGCTGAAAAAATCAATGATATATGGGTAACACACCAGTGGCTAAAAAAAGCTATCTTATTATATTTTCATATCAATAAAAATCAGATTATTTCTGGTGCAGAAAGTCAATACTATGATAAAATTGCGTTAAAGTTTGCTTCTTATGATAGAAGTCGTTTCGATCATGCAGGAATACGTATTGTACCTCCTGCTACAGTGCGAGAAGGTGCTTTTATAGCTAAAAATACCGTTTTAATGCCGTCTTATGTTAATATTGGAGCTTTTATTGATGAAGGCACTATGGTAGATACATGGGCAACTGTTGGTTCTTGTGCACAAATTGGAAAGAATGTTCATCTTTCAGGTGGTGTTGGAATTGGTGGAGTCTTAGAACCACTTCAGCTTAACCCAACTATTGTTGAAGATAACTGTTTTATTGGTGCACGTTCTGAAATTGTAGAAGGTGTTATAGTTGGAGAAGGGTCGGTAATATCTATGGGGGTATATATAGGTCAAAGTACCAAAATTTATAACCCTAAAAATCAAACTATAAGCTATGGACATGTCCCTGCCGGATCTGTAATAGTTCCTGGTAGTTTACCAAAAAGTGATCATAAATATAGTCTGTATTGTGTTGTGATTATAAAAACAGTAGATACTAAAACCCGTGAAAAAACTAGTATTAATGAGCTATTGCGCAATATTGATAATTGATACCTAGTAAATTTAAATAACTAGATATCTTATTTTAAACTAATCTTTATATTTACGCATCACCAGTGTTGCATTAGTACCTCCAAAACCAAAACTATTTGACATTACGGTGATCAAAGGACGCCTCGTAAATTTAGTTATTAGATCTATTCCTTCTGCAGCGGGGTCTTTGATTTCCACATTAATGCTTGGAGCAATGAACCCTTGTTCTAGCATAAGTAAGGTATAAATGGTCTCCTGAACACCTGCTGCTCCCAAAGAATGGCCTGTCATTGATTTAGTAGCTGAAATAGCTGGAGCATTGTTGCCAAATACATCTCTTATAGCGTTTAATTCTTTAATATCACCAACCGGTGTTGAAGTTCCATGAACATTTAAATAGTCCACAGGATCTTCAATATTTTGAAGCGCCAAATGCATACAGCGAGCCGCTCCTTCACTAGAAGGAATCACCATATCTTCACCATCAGAATTAGCACCATATCCAATCACTTCAGCATAAATGTGTGCTTTACGTGCTAAAGCATGTTCTAATTCCTCTACTACAACTATTCCGGCTCCACCTGCAATAACAAATCCATCACGATTAATATCATAAGCACGGGAAGCTTTATATGGATATTGGTTATATTTAGTTGATAGAGCCCCCATTGCATCAAATTCACATGCCATTTCCCAACTCAGTTCTTCCCCACCACCCGCAAAAACAATATCTTGTTTGTTGAGTTGAATTTGTTCAACCGCATTTCCAATACAATGCGCAGAAGTGGCACATCCTGAACTAATTGAGTAATTAATTCCCTTAATTTTAAAGGGAGTTGCTAAACATGCGGATACTCCTGATGCCATAGCTTTAGTTACTATATAAGGTCCTACCGCTTTCAAACCCCGTGGACTACGCATTGCATCCGCGCCAAAAACTTGAAATTTAGGAGATCCACTGCCAGAACCAACTATTAATCCTGTGCGTTTATGAGAGATCATAGCTGGGGTTAAATTAGCATCGGTAATTGCCTGTTTCATAGAAAGATAAGCATAAATTGAAGCATCATTCATAAAACGCCTAATTTTACGATCAATGATACCAGTGGTTTCCAATTTTATATTACCCCAAATATGACTCCGCATACCGGAATCTTTTAACTCTTGGGAAAAGGTAATTCCTGATCTCCCATCACTTAAAGATGTCAAAACTTCTTGTCTATTATTTCCAATACTAGAAATAATACCAAGTCCAGTAATAACTGCACGTTTCATTAAATCCATACCTCATGGTATTTAATTTAAATACAATTTTTAATACTAAATTAAGCAACGTGTTCAATATAAATTCAGCAGATTTTATATTGTTATGGTTAGATCATGTAAAGATTATTAGCTATTTACTATATTTATTTTATTTAGATGTTCACGTTTCATTCCTAACTCCAGTGCTAACGCAGAAACTACATAGATCGATGATATTGTACCGAAGATAATTCCTATTAACATCGTAATTGAAAAACCTTGAAGCATTTCACCTCCAAAAATAAGTAAAGTTGTAACTACTGCTAATGTTATTAGAGAAGTTATAATCGTCCGCTTCACTACTTGAGTTAATGAAAGATTAACAATTTCTTGAGCATTCATTACATTATATATTAAACGAAAATTTTCCCTAATGCGGTCAGATACTACAATACTATCATTCAATGAATAACCAATGACTGACATTAGTGATGCAAGAATTGTTAAGTTTATCTCAATCTTCAATAAAGATAACATACCGAGAGTGATTAGAATATCATGTAATAAAGCTACTACGGTTCCTAAAGCTAATCGCCATTCAAAGCGAAAACTAACATAAATGAAAATTAATATTAGCGCTACTATCAATGCAAAAATGCCTGATTGAATTAATTCTTTACCTACACTCGGTCCGATAAATTCAAAATGCTTAAGATTGGCATTTTGTCTAGTACTCTTAGTAATTAGATTAATTATTTTCTTACTTAAATTATGAGATTCTAAAGGTTTATAAATAGCTATTCTTATTATTATATCGCGACTAACACCTAAATTTTTTACTTGAACTTGAGAGAATCCTGCATGCTGTAAAGAAATACGTATAGTATCTAAGTTAGTTGGTTTATCAAGTATAACTTCCATTATTGAACCACCAGTAAAATCTAGTCCCCAGTTTAAACCACGTAGAGTAATACTTATTACTGACAAGATTAATAAGAAACTTGATAATATAAATGCTATCGTTTTCCAACGCATAAAATTATGGATTTTTTTACCTAATTTTAGTTTCCTTCTAAGAAGTTGTGATTTTACCATATTATTTAAATCGATAATTTATTCAGACGTTTCCCACCATATAACAGATTTACAATAGCGCGAGTACCAATGATAGCGCTTAACATAGAAGTTAAGATACCTATCATGGTAGTTATAGCAAAACCTTTAATTTCACTTTTTCCAAAATAATATAAAATTATAGTTATTATAACATTAGTCAAATTAGCATCAATAATACTCGAATATGCTTGTTGATAACCTTGATGAATTGCTAATTGAATACTAAGACCACTATTTAATTCTTCTTTAATGCGCTCATTAATAAGTACGTTAGCATCAACTGCTACCGCAATTGTTAGTATAATCCCAGCTATTCCTGGCATTGTTAGTGTCGCACCTAGTAGAGACATAATACCAATAATCAAGACTAAATTAATTAACAATGCTAAAGTAGCAATGATACCAAATTGACGATAAAAAAATATCATAAATATGATAGATATTATTAAAGCACATACACACGCATATATTCCTCGCTTAATATTCTGTAAACCTAATGTTGGTCCAATAGTTGATTCTTCTACAATACTAATTGGAGCAATCAGTGCACCAGCACGTAATAAGAATGCCAAATGATGTGCTTCTGTGAGATTAGTAAGACCAGTAATACGAAAATGATTACCTAAAGGCGATTGAATCGTTGCTATATTTATGATAGCTTCTTTTTTTATTAGTCTTGAATGAAGATTAATATCTTTATTTTTATCTTTATATTCTATAAATAAGGTGGCTAAAGCTTGACCTAGATTATCTCTAGTGAATTTAGACATGAGAAAACCACCCTCATCATCTAGATAAATATTAACTTCTGGTTGATTAAATTCATCTCTAGCAGCATTAGAATCAATAATATGATCTCCAGTTAGAATAATTTTTTTATAAATTGGTACCGGATTACCATCGTGAGTATACTTTATTTCAGTATTACTGGGAAGAGTTTCACCATGTATTACTTCTATGTGTTGATTCACCAAGTGAAATTCTAACGTTGCTGTACTTCCTAAAATTTCCTTAGCTAGGGCGGCATCTTGGATACCTGGTATTTCAACAATAATATAATTTCTACCCTCACGCTGAACTAATGCATCAGCAATCCCAAGTTTATTAACCCTATTACGTAGAATATTCATATTCTGATTAATAATCGATGTGCGTATTTCATTTAATCGATTAAAATTGAGATTTATCTCTAATTCATTGTTATTAATTTTTTTTAAATTAAAATCATTATTAAATTTTAATATATAATTGATTCCATCATCTCGTTGTTTACTATTATTAAAAGATATTTTGATACCAGACCCAGACATAGATGATGTAATTTTAGTTATCTTAATCTTATTGAGATTGTTATTACGTAGCTTGCTTATTAAAGTACTCCAATACTTTTCTTGTAATTTACTAAAAGCAGTATCGATATCAACCTGTATCAAAAATTGAACTCCCCCGCGCAAATCTAATCCTAGTTTCATTGGTTCAGCATGTAATTTAGCTAGCCATTTCGGGGTTGCTGGTAACATATTAAGTGCAATTATATACTGATTACCCATATATGTTTCGAGAAGTTCTCGAACTTTCATTTGCATATCTATATTAATTACACGGATTAAAATCGAATTATTGTTTAAATTTATTGATTTAATATCAATATGTTCTTTTTTTAGCAAATTATTGACCTTAATTAATATTTTTTTAGTTATCATTAAACCAGGAATTCCAGTAACTTGCACTGCTGGATCTTCACCATAAAAATTAGGAAGAGCATATAATATTCCAATTCCCATTAACATGATCAAAATTAGATATTTCCATAAAGGATAATGATTTAACAAAATTAATTTTCCTGAAAAAAAATCTGATCTGATTAGTTAAGATCTAAGGATTTCATTGTACCTTTAGGCAGTAAAGCTACTATGAAATCACGTTTAATTATTATTTGCGTATTATCATTTAGTGCGATAACAATATAGCCTATAGCGGTTATTTTAGTAACGATTCCTATTAAGCCTCCGGTTGTCAAAATTTCGTCACCCTTAGCAAGGGATGCCATCATTTTTTTATGTTCTATAACGCGTTGTTTTTGTGGACGCCAAATAATCAAATAAAAAATTAATCCCAAAGTTAATAACATTATTATCAAAGAATAAGGATTTCCATATACTGTATTATCTGCTGCTATGGCTGGCATAATCAAAATATTCATAGCTCTTATCCTCATCTATAATTATTATAAAAATTAGTGACGAATTGATTTAAATTTCCATGTTCTATAGCAATGCGTAAATTTAACATTAAACGCTGATAATAACGTAAATTATGCATAGTATTTAATCTCATAGCTAAGATTTCGTTACATCGATATAGATGGTGTAAATAAGCACGACTATATTTATTATAGCAGGTATAACAATCACATTTAACATCAAGTGGTGAGGTATCATTTTTATATCTAGAGTTTCTAATTTTTAGAATTCCATTGCTAACAAAGAGATATCCGTTTCTGGCATTTCTAGTTGGGATTACACAATCAAACATATCAATGCCATGAGATACACCTTCAATAATATCTTCAGGTTTTCCTACTCCCATTAAATATCTGGGTTTATCAAGAGGAATTTTGATACATATGTTATCAATAATGCGATACATTTCTTCTTTTTTTTCTCCTACTGCCAAACCACCAATAGCATAGCCATCAAATCCTATATTTATGAGCTCTTTCAATGATGTCTCGCGTAAATCTTTATAAATACTTCCTTGTATAATACCAAATAAAGCATTTTTATTACCTAATGAATCGAAAGATTTGTGACTACGTATAGCCCATCGTAAAGACCTTTCCATAGAACGTTTAGCATTAGTCCAACTTACTGGATATGTTGTACATTCATCAAATACCATCACTATATCTGATCTTAAATTATACTGAATTCTCATGGAGTTTTCGGGATCGATAAAAATTATATTACCGTTAATTGGATTACGGAAATATACACCTTTTTCTGTAATTTTATTGATCTTGCTGAGACTAAAAACTTGAAAACCTCCAGAATCAGTAAGAATCGGTCCTGGCCATTGCATAAAATTATGTAAACCACTGTGCATCTTGATAATTTCAGTTCCCGGACGAAGCTCAAGGTGTAAAGCGTTACCTAAGATAATTTTTGTACCCGTATTGATGATCTCTTGTGTAGTAAGACTTTTAACCGTACCATAAGTTCCAACTGGGATAAATACTGGGGTGTCTATAATCCCTCGATCAAAAATTAATCTTCCTCGTCTGGCGTTTCCATCCATCATATTTATTTCAAATTTCACTACTATCTCCAGAATTTATTTCAGTAGTAACCTATCAATTAAAGGAAAGGCAATAAACCTTGCTAACAAGTAATAATAATTTTTCAATTATAGCCTTTGAAGATATATTAATTACTAACTAAAGCATAAAATACACCTTTAACAATTAAAAAAATTTTTAAATTCAGATTTTAGTAAATTTTATGGTATAATAAATATTATTAGTAGATTGTAATTATTCATAATAAACAGGAGTTAATATGGTACTGGTATCACAACAAGCTCCTGATTTTACCGCTAGTGCTATTTTAGGTAACGGTGAAATCGTTGATAAGTTTAATTTTAAAGAATACATTGATGGTTGCGTCTCCGTACTTTTCTTTTGGCCAATGGATTTTACGTTTGTCTGTCCATCTGAATTAATTGCATTCGATAAACGTTATAGTAAATTTCAGAAACGTAACGTAAAAATTTTAGGAGTATCTATTGATACCGTCTTTGTACATAAGGCATGGCGTCAAACTCCAATTAATCTTGGTGGAATAGGACCAGTGAAATATCCTATGGTAGCTGATGTTAAACATGAAATTCAAAAAGCTTATGGTATTGAACATCCAGAAATTGGTGTTGCACAACGTGGATCTTTTTTAATAGATAAAAAAGGTATAATTCGACATCTAGTTGTTAATGATTTACCTCTAGGTCGTAATATTGATGAAATGCTACGTATGATTGATGCTTTACAGTTTCATGAAGAGCATGGAGAAGTATGTCCCGCCCAGTGGCATTTAGGAAAGCCTGGGATGAAAGCTTCTACAGAAGGCGTAAGAGATTTCTTAGGAGAAAACTTTGATAAATTATAACAGGCTATCATAGATTGATGCAGCAACTGCCTTCATTTAAATACTAACTACGCTAACTAAATTTTATCAGAAATCTAGAAACATAGCTCTAAAAAAAACGGCTAGAATAGGAAATTTAGATGATAAAATCTCATCATAGATAGTTTATATCTTAGTAATTCATAAAGTCTTAAAAATTTCTTTTATATAGTTAGTTGGTAGAGAATTCTAAATTAATGAAAATATTATCTAAAATTGCAGAACAACGTAATTTTTTGGAAACTAGAGTTAACCTCTCACTAGAGATTGCTAAAAAATCTGGAATAGATGGTGCTGAAGTAAGTATATTTCGAACTATAGGTTATAATCTTAGGACACGCTATGGAGAATTGGAGCAGCTGGAATTTAATAATGATGACGCCCTATATATTACTATTTATTATAAAAAAATGACAGCTAGTAGTTCGTCAAATGATTTGAGTTATGAAACTATAAAACACGCAGTGTTAACAGCAGTTAATCTAGTGCGTTATACTTCTACCGATCCATATAGAGGATTAGCAGATTATGATTTATTGGCATTCGAAGAATTAGATTTAGATTTATTTCATCCTACTGAGTTAAATATTGCCCAGGCTGTAGAATTGGCTGCTAGGGCAGAATGTACGGCACTAGCAGCGGATAAACGTATTAAAAATACTGAAGGAGGCTATTTCAATAGTTATACGGGAATTAAAGTATTTGGTAATAGTCACGGAATGTTACAAAGCTATTGTTCTAGCCGTTATTCAATATCTACTGGTGTTGTAGCAGAACAAAATAATAAGATGGAACGAGATTATGCATGGACAATGAGTCGAGTTTTTACTAACTTGGATTCTCCAGAAGTAATTGGTTCAAAATGTGCCAGACGTACTATTTCACGATTAATACCCCGGAAACTTCCCACTATGATAGCTCCAGTTATTTTCATCTCAGAAATAGCTATTGAACTATTTTACTATTTAGTAGAAGCTATTCATGGTAGCAATGTTTATCGAAAAACTACTTTTTTACTTAATGCCTTAGGAGAACAAATTTTTCCAGAATGGTTGTCAATTGAAGAACAACCCCACCTGTTACAAGGTATTGCTTCGGCACCTTTTGATAATGAAGGAGTACGAACCCAAAAACGTACTATAGTTAAAAATGGAGTATTACAAAATTGGTTATTAGATAGTTATGCCGCAAAGAAGCTTAATTTAAAGAGCACCGGCCACGCTAGTGGTATTCATAATTGGCGAATTATTGGTAGTCATAATTTATCTTTTTTAAATTTACTAAAAAAAATGTGGAAAGGATTAGTAATATGTGAACTTATGGGACAAGGTGTAAATAGTATTACTGGAGATTATTCACGCGGTGCTGTTGGATTTTGGGTAGAAAATGGTGAAATTCAGTACCCGGTAAATGAAATAACTATTGCTGGCAATTTACGTGAAATCTGGAAGAATATTATAGCATTTAGTGATGATTTTGAAAGACGTCGTAAGATTATATGTGGTTCAGTTTTACTTCAAAATATGAAAATTGCAGGATCATTGCTATAAATGATAAATTTAACTCTCAAATAAGCTGACCGATAAGCCGGGTTCTGTCGTGGACAGTCATTAATCTAGGCCAGTAATTACTTACTAGCTCAAGCGGCCCACCCTGATTCAGTACGGGTCATACTAATGAATCATATTTGGCCTTGCTCCGAGTGGAGTTTACCTTGCCATAACTTGTTACCAAGTTATGCGGTGTGCTCTTACCACACCATTTCACCCTTACCTCTTGGCGGTTTCTTTTCTGTGGTACTATTCGTAGATTTACCTCCCAGGTGTTACCTGGCACTCAACCCTTTGGAGCCCGGACTTTCCTCTCCATTATTAATGGAGCGACTGTCTAGTCAGCTTAATTTTAAGATAAATTATTTATATTCATTCAGTGCATAACGGTACAACATATTTTTACTTATTCCATGAATTTTTGACGTTATTTCTACTGCCTTCTTAAGAGATAACTCAGAATTTAATAATTTCAAAGTTTTCAGAGCATTATCATAATTAATATCAATATTTGTTGCTTTAAATCCTTCTATAAGAAGTACCATTTCACCTTTTATTCGTTGTTTATTTTCCTGTAACCAATTAAGCAAATTACTCGCAGATGCTCCATAGATAGATTCCCATAATTTGGTTATTTCGCGTGCTAAAACTACATAACGTTCACTACCGAACGTATCAATTATATCTTGTAATGTAACTAATAATCTATGTTTAGATTCATAAAAAATCATAGTTCGTGGTTCATGTACTAACTGATGTAACATATTTAAGCGTGGTTGAATTTTTGAAGGAAGAAATCCCTCATAACAAAATCGGTTAGTTGATAATCCAGAAGCTGTTAGTGCGGTAATAGCAGCACAAGCACCAGGTAATGGTACTACTTTAATATTCATTCTACGACAACTACTTACTAAAGGATAACCAGGATCATTAATTAATGGAGTTCCTGCCTTGCAAACTAAGGCAATATTTTGTCCATTTTGTAAATAAGCTAAAAGCAATTTAGTTTTTTGATGTTCATTGTGAGAGTGGAGTAAAAATAACCGATTTTTAATCTTAAATTTATTTAATAAAAATTTTGTAGATTGGGTATTTTCGGTAGCAATCAAATTAACGTTTTTCAATACAGTAATTGCTCGAAAAGTGATATCACCAAGATTTCCTATAGGGGTAGGAATAATATATAAAATTCCTATTATATTAGGCATTATAAATATTTATATGAAAATTATATGCTACTAATAATATAGCAGCATATAATTAAATAGTCTTAATATTCAGAAAATTATTTTTGATAAGAATGACGCATTAATTTCCAGATTTTCCAAAGCGCTACGCCACGTTTTGACCAACGAACAATAAATCTTGGATGGCGTAATGAAATAATTTTTATTATACTATAAAAAAAAATTACGGTATTTTTCAAGGTAATTAATTTTCTCCAGTTTTGTTCATATGTTGCTATAATAGCTATTAATTTATCTCGTTCCGTAACCAAATTAATTCTTTGTTGTTTAATAGTACGAAATAATTCCTCCTTTTGCTGATTCATACCTGATTATTCCTTAAGAAACTTTCTATCAAGTTTTAACTCTTTACAGGTCAAATAAAAGAACTTGAGTTGTTTTAACTTATGGTTAGTCCATAATCCTAAAATTATAGCGGATAAAAATAAAATACTAGTAATGCCAGTCATTATGAGTAAACGATATTCCGGATCAATAGTAAAAATCAGGATTAATAGTAAACTAATTAAACCAAAAGCTACTAAAAATATAGTGAACCCAGTTAATATTATTAATAACAAAAATTTACTTTTTACTTCATTTAATTCCGTTATTATTAAGCTGATGCGAGTTTCTACGATATCAATTAAAGTGCGAATAATACTTTTAACAACATTAATTATTCCGTTACTATTTCTATTAATAAATTGATATTTTTTCATTTCAACGACGCATTAAAATAAAACCTAAAATCAGGCCCATAGTAGCACCAATCCCAACTCCTGCCCATGGTTTTTCATGTAAAAAATCATTTGCTACAGTAACAACTTCACGAGTTTGTTGCATAATATGTTCACTAGAATCTCCAAGACATTCTCTTGCTTCATCTAAGATATTTTTAGCCTTATTACGCCAATTTTCAATTTCGGAAGGATTGTCAAGATTTTCATGATTCAGGATATCTTCTAAAGTAGTTACTAAATTTTTCAATTTAGTTCGCAATTCGGTAAGTTTGGTATCATTTGATATAGACATAAATAACTCCTTAAAATTTATTAAGTAAAATCTATTGATGAAATTTATCAACAGCAGTAATGTTATATTTTATAAGGATAGTCGTAAATTTAATAAATCTCAAAAAAATAACTAATTAATTAAGAAAAATCTAATATACTGAAATTTATAACAATCCTTAAATCGTGAATGATTTGATAATCATCATAAAAATTTGTTAGCATATGAAATAATCATGGCGGAGGAGGAGAGATTCGAACTCTCGAATGGGTTTCCACCATTGCCGGTTTTCAAGACCGGTGCCTTCAGCCTCTCGGCCACTCCTCCCTACTAGTAGTTAATAACTATTAAAATAAAATCGTGAAAATCATAACATATAGTTTAAATTTGTAAAGTTTAAAAATGAGGAACAAATGTTAGAAAAAATAGAATTTCTCCAAGATGAAGATGGATTTTTAAAAAATATTTATGATTGGAATGAATCAATAGCAATTAAATTAGCTGAAAATGAAGGAATTAATGTTAATCAAGCTCATTGGGAAATCATACATTTAGTGCGTAATTTTTATATACAATTTAATACTGTACCTAACATGAGAATTCTAGTAAGAATGATAGCAGATACGTATGGAGTAAAAAAAGCTAATAGCCGTTATTTATTTCGATTATTTTCTAAAGGTCCAATAAAACAAATATCTAAAATTGCGGGATTACCTAATCCTGGAATATGTATTTAACTTATACTTATTACTGGAATATATTATAGTGATATACTATATGGAAAATAGTAATCATCATAAAACTACCCGATAATTTTAATCCTATTTTGCTAAAATGTAACCAACCCTATGAAGTATTTTCAATCGCGGGATGTATAAGAAGCATGATAGTAATCAGTAAATTTGATCTAGGTCAACAAGTACGACATAAACTCTTAGGATTTTTAGGTGTGATTATAGATGTTGATGTGGGATATTCTCTTGAAGATCCTAAAATTGATATTATTGTAGATAATGAATCGTTATATATGGCTCCTTGGTATCATGTAGTAATGGAAGATGATAATGGACAACCTATTCATACTTATCTCGCAGAGGTACAACTTACATCGGAAACTCAAGATGAGCATCCGGATCAACCTACTCTAGATGAGTTGTCGGCATCTATTCGTCAGCAGCTACAGGCACCACGTTCTAGAAATTAAAAGTAGTCATATTATTTAATTTATGTGATCGCTATCTAAAATCTTCTAGAAGTAATTACTACCACTCTCAAAATATGAAGTTATATTAAAAAATTTAATTAACTTATTAAATTTTTGGATGAATAATATGCGTGTATTAAAATTTGGTGGTACTTCCATAGCAAATGCCGAAAAATTTATATGCGTTGCAGATATTATTGAAAGTAATCTGAGATATGGACAAGTCGCTACTGTATTATCTGCTCCAGCAAATATTACTAATCATCTTATAGGTTTAATTTCAAAAAACGTGATTAATAATCATATTAAAAGTGATTTGATGATGATGGAAGATTTTTTCACAAATTTACTAATCGGAATCACAAATAGACAACCTAACTTTGATAGTAAAAAAATTCTGCAAATCATTAAAAAAGAATTATGGTTTTTAAATAAAATCTTACATGGAATTAGTTTATTAGGACAATGTCCAGATAGCATCAAAGCAGCTGTTTATTGCAGAGGAGAACAATTTTCAGTGGTTTTAATGACTGAATTATTACAAGCTAGGGGACATGTAGTGACGATAATCAATCCTGTAGAAAAATTACTTGCTCATGGTTCTTATCTAGATTCTACAATAGATATTAACAGTTCTTCAAAAAGAATTCTAGTAAATAATATTCCTAAGCATAGTATAATTCTTATGGCGGGTTTTACTGCGGGAAATGAACATGGAGAACCGGTAATTTTAGGTCGTAATGGTTCGGATTATTCTGCAACAGTTTTAGCAGTCTGCTTAAAAGCAGATTGTTGTGAAATTTGGACTGACGTTGATGGCGTATATACTTGCGATCCCCGTCAAGTTCCTAATGCTAAATTATTACAATATCTATCTTATCAAGAAGCTATGGAGTTATCTTATTTTGGAGCCAAAGTACTTCATCCTCGTACGATCAAACCTATCGCTCAATTTCAAATTCCTTGCCGAATTAAAAATACTAATAATCCTAATGCTATTGGTACGATAATCGGTAATTCTGGCATTAATGATCAAGTAAAGGGAATAACTCAACTTAATGAAATGGCTATGTTTAATATCTCGGGACCTGGAATGAAAGGTATGATTGGGATGGCTGCCAGAGTATTTGCTGTAATGTCACAGGCAGGGATATCAGTAGTACTGATTACACAAGCTTCATCTGAATATAGCATTAGCTTCTGTATACCACAAGATGAGCAATCACAAGCACAAAGTGCATTAGAAGAAGCATTTAGTTTAGAACTTAAAGATGGTTTACTAGAACCCATTGAGGTGATACAAAACTTAGCGATTATTACTGTAGTTGGAGATGGAATACGTACTAATCGAGGAATTGCTGCCAGAATTTTTTTTGCATTAGCACGTGCTAATATTAATATTATCGCTATATCTCAAGGATCATCAGAACGTGCAATTTCTGTAGTGATAAGTAATCAACATGCTCTTCTTGGCATACAAGCAGTACATAACATGTTATTTAATGATGATCATATTATTGAAATATTTTTAATTGGGGTTGGTGGTGTTGGTAAGGCGCTATTGAATCAATTACATCGCCAGCAGAGATGGCTGAAAAAAAAATTTTTTGATTTAAAAGTATGTTATATTGCTAATTCAAAAAAATCCTTATTTAAATTAGATGGTATATCATTAAATAATTGGCATCATAATTTACTTGAATCCACAGAATCTTTTAATTTTCAAAATTTATTGAAATTATTGAATAATTATTCACTTATTAATCCAGTAATTGTTGACTGTACTTCTAGTCAAGATATTGCCAAACAGTACGATAAATTTATCAAGAATGGATCTCATATAGTTACACCTAATAAAAAAGCTAATACCTATGATTATAATTATTATCAATATTTAAGAGAATTAGCGATTCAATTTAAACGTAAATTTCTATATGATACTAATGTTGGTGCAGGTTTACCCGTAATAGAAAATTTACAAAATTTACTAAATGCCGGAGATCAATTAATTCAGTTTTCTGGCATTCTTTCGGGTTCTTTATCCTTCATTTTTGGCAAATTAGAAGAAGGGATGACTTTTTCTAAAGCAACCTATCTGGCAAGAGAAATGGGATTTACAGAACCTGATCCTAGAGATGATCTATCTGGAATAGATGTCGCACGTAAATTACTTATATTGGCCAGAGAAGCAGGCTATCAGCTTGAATTAAGTGATATTTTAGTTGAAAAAATCCTACCCGATAACTTGTATAAGATTGAAAAAGTTGATGAATTTATGCAATGCTTAAAGGAACTAGATGATAATTTTACTAGACGCGTTGCTACCGCCCGTCGGGAAAATAAAGTATTACGTTTGGTTGGAATGATCGATAAAGATGGCATATGTACAGTTAAAATTCGAGCAGTTACAAACCATGATCCATTATATGAAGTAAAAAATGGTGAAAATGTCTTAGCATTTTATACTAATTACTATCAACCTATTCCTATGGTATTGCGGGGGTATGGTGCGGGAAATGATGTTACAGCCGCGGGAATCTTTGTAGATTTATTACGTATCTTAACTGGAACTCAAGTCAGAGAGATCTAAAATGATAAAAATTTATGCTCCAGCTTCTATTGGTAATGTTAGTGTTGGCTTTGACATATTGGGAGCGGCAGTTATTCCAATTGATGGTTCCTTATTAGGAGATTGTGTGATAATTGAAGAAGCTGAAAATTTCTCAATTAAAATTGAAGGACGTTTTGCTAGTGAACTACCTTCCTCCAATAAGGAAAATGTAGTATATCAGTGTTGGTATCAATTTTGTAATCTTATTGGAAAAACCGTTCCTCTTATATTACGTCTAGAAAAAAATCTGCCAATTGGTTCTGGATTAGGTTCTAGTGCTTGCTCAGTTGTAGCAAGTTTGATAGCTCTTAATGAATTTTGTGGCCGACCACTGAATAAAAATCAGTTATTACATTTAATGGCAAATTTAGAAGGTTCGGTTTCAGGTAGCATACATTATGATAATGTTGCACCTTGTTTTCTTGGTGGAATGCAACTTCTTATAAAAGAAAATCAAATTATCAGTCAGTCAGTTCCATTTTTTTCGGAGTGGCTATGGGTAATGGCATGGCCAGGAGTAAAATTATCAACAGCAGAAGCTAGAGCTATCCTTCCAACAGAATATTGTCGTGAAACCTGTATTAATCAGGGACGTTATCTTGCGGGTTTTATACATGCGTGTTATACTAAACAAGCTAGTTTAGCAGCTAAATTAATGCGTGATGTCATCGCTGAACCATATCGTAGTTCATTAATACCTGGATTCAAGGCAGTTCGTGAAACTGCTAAAATATTAGGTGCTTTAGTATGTGGCATTTCTGGCTCTGGGCCAACCATGTTTGCGATTTGTGATAATATTAAAATTGCTGATAAATTAGCAAAATGGTTGACTAAGCATTATCTAAAGACAAAAGATGGGTTCGTTCAAATTTGTCGTTTAGATATATCAGGAGCACGTTATTTATTATAAATAAAAGATGAAATTATATAATATAAAATACCATAAGGAACAAGTAAATTTTTATCAAGCAGTTAAATATGGCTTAGGTAAGAATCAAGGATTGTATTTTCCCCAAAATATCCCGGAATTTACATTAAAAGATATTAATACTATATTGAAGATGGATTTTTTTACACGCAGTAGTATCATACTTTCTAAATTAATTGGTAATGAAATTCCACTAAGTAAAATTAACCACTGGGTTAAAACAGCTTTTAATTTCCCGGTACCTGTAAAATCTATTACTAGTAATATAGCAGTTTTAGAATTATTTTATGGTCCTACTTTAGCATTTAAGGATTTTGGTGTCCGTTTTATGGCGAAAATTCTTGCAGATATTCACCATCAAGAACCAATCACTATCCTTACAGCAACTTCTGGAGATACTGGAGCTGCAGTTGCACATGCATTTTACGAAATGAAAAAAGTTAGGGTAGTGATACTCTATCCATGTGGTAAACTTAGTAGGTTACAGGAACAACTGTTTTGTACTTTGGGTAAGAATATTCAAACTATTTCTGTAGATGGTGATTTTGATACATGTCAACAATTAGTAAAAACCGCGTTTAATGATGATTTTCTAAAAAGCCAAATCATCTTAAATTCTGCAAATTCTATTAATATTAGTAGATTAATAGCCCAAATTTGCTATTATTTTGAAGCCTTAGCTCAATTACTTCCTGAACAGCAATCACAATTAGTGATTTCTGTACCTAGTGGTAATTTTGGTAATCTTACGGCTGGTCTACTTGCTAAATCAATGGGATTAAATATTAAGAGATTTATTGCAGCAACTAATTCAAATGATACAGTAGCGAGATTTTTACAAGATAGAAAATGGTTACCAAATGTCACAGTAACCACACTTGCCACAGCTATGGATATCAGTAAGCCAAATAACTGGCCAAGAATAGAAGCCTTATTTAGATATAAAAATTGGTCTTGGGATACTTTAACTAGTTATGTAGTAGATGATGACACAATCAAAAAAGCGATATGTAATCTAGCCGAATTAGGTTATATTTCAGAACCTCATACCGCAATTGCATGGAACGCATTAAAAAACAATTTGCATAAAAATGAATATGGATTATTTTTAAGTACAGCACATCCCGCCAAATTTCAAGATTGTGTTGAACTTATTACAAAAACAAGCGTACCATTACCTAAAACTATAGCCGAACGTGCTAATTTAACTAATTTTTCACATAAAATTCCGGCAGATTATGATAAACTTCGTAGATTTTTATTATCTATAAATAAATAAAATGAGATTTTATTTAAGCCTCTCGTAAATATTTTTCTACATCATTTACCATATGATTATTTCCTATAAATAATGGAGATCTCTGATGAATTCTAATGGGATTAAGATCTAGAATACGATGAGTACCATTGCTAGCTTTACCACCTGATTGTTCGGCAATTAAAGCCATAGGATTACATTCATACATTAGCCGAAGTTTACCTTGAGGATAATTTAAAGTATTAGGATAGAGATAAATTCCCCCTTTAAGTAAATTACGATGAAAATCTGCTACTAGTGAACCACTATATCGCAAACTATAAGGACGTCTAGTTAGTTGATCTTCTTGCTGACAAAATTCAAGATATTTTCTAATACCTAAACTAAAATTAATATAATTTCCCAAATTAATTGAATAAATATTTCCATGGCTAGGAAATGAAATTCGTTCCTTAATTAAATAAAAAATTCCTTTAGATTTATCATAAGTAAAAACATGTACACCACAACCTACAGTAAAAACTAAAAGAGTAGAAGAACCATACAAAATATATCCAGCAGCTACTTGCTGATTTCCTGGTTGTAAAAAATCTTCTGTAATTACCTTACTTCCTATTGGTGTCAGACGACGATATACTGAGAAAATCGTACCAACTGCAATATTAATATCAATATTGGAAGATCCATCTAAAGGATCGACAAGTACTATATATTTAGCAGATTCTCTTCCTTCGAAGATTACAATCTCATTATCCTCTTCTGAAGCAAGACCAGCAACTACACCATATGCTTTAAGCGCAATTTTTATCTTTTCATTGGCTAATAAGTCTAATTTCATCTGTTGCTCGCCATGAATATTTCTAGTAATCATGTTTTGAGTTGCAATAATACTAAATGTTTTAGTAAGATATTGATGTATCATTTCTACACTCTGTTTAATAGCAGAAAATAAGGCCATTAATTCTCCGGTTGTAAGAGAGAAGTGTTTTTTTTCAACGAAAAATTCTCTTAAGGTTTTCATTCAAACTATCAATCCATAAATGATAATAAAATTATCAATAGTGGTAATTAAATAATTACAATCTTATTTATTATGGTTTAAATAACGTAATTCAGCTTCATTCCAATTTACTATATTCCAAAAAGCGTGCACATAATCTAGACGTCTATTCTGATATTTTAAATAATAAGCATGTTCCCATATATCTAATCCGATAATTGGATAACCATAGATACCTGTAAGGTTAATACCCATCAAAGGATTATCTTGATTAGCTGTCGAAACGATACTAAGTTGATTGTTTAACTGTAGTACTAACCATATCCAACCTGATCCAAAACAATTCATGGCTGATTTTTCAAAAATTTCTTTAAATTGTTTGAAGCTACCAAAATTAAGTTCTATAGCATTTTTTAATGCTCCTTGAATAACAGTATTTTTTTGTAGACCTTTCCAGAAAATACTATGGTTTAAATGTCCTCCAGCATTATTGCGCAATATAGTTTGCTGATTTTTATTAGGAATATCTTGTAATTGCATGATTAATTTTTCTATAGGTAACTTAGCATATTCTGGTAAATCTTCTAGTACAGCATTAGCATTATTAATATAAGATTGATGATGTTTAGTATAATGAATTTCCATAGTATATTTATCAATATATGGCTCTAGTGCATCATAATCATAAGGTAATTTCGGTAGAAAATATTGCATTGGTGATCTCCTTTTATAATTAATATTTATCAATTAAGATAATAATCTTAATAATTATTATATTTAGCAGTAGCATAAGGTTGTTTGATGATTATCGCAAATTAATATAAACTTAAATATTTAAAGGTTATATTAACAAATTGTAAACTAGGATTAAAATATTGATATATATAAGTAATATTAATTGGAAGCCAAAATCACTTGATCCTTTAAGATTACCTTTATATGGAGAAGTATTAATAGAGGCATCTGCTGGAACCGGTAAAACATCTACTATCAGTATACTTTACTTGCGTTTGTTACTTGGATTACGCTGTGATCGTAAAAACTTTAGAGCACTTTCGGTCGATGAGATTTTGGTAGTAACTTTTACTGAAGCTGCTACTGCTGAATTACGTAGACGAATTCGTTCTGATATTTATGAACTCAGGATTGCATGTGTACTTGGAATCAGTAAAAATAATCAAATTAATCAATTACTAGTTCACATTAAGGATTTAGTTAAAGCTAGTGCAATATTATTAAATGCTGAACTAAATATGGAATCCGCTGCAATTTTTACTATCCATAGTTTTTGTCAGAGAATGTTATATTTAAATGCTATGGAATCTCAAATATTATTTGAACCAAAGATCATTGAAGATGATTTCCAACTTTGGAAACGTATGATTGGCGAGTTTTGGCACAATTATTTATCTCCACTACCAATCAATATTGCTCGTGAAATTTTAAATGAATGGTCAGGTCCTGATGCCCTATTAAAGACTTTATTACCTTTACTACAAGGTGATAAACCAGTATTAAAATATCCATTAGTTACTAATCTCACTTTACAAGAACAACATCAAAAGATTATTCATCAAATTTCTTTATTAAAAGAAAAATGGTTATTATTTGTTTCCGATTTATCTAAATTAATGATTAATTCTAATCTTGATAGACGCACTTATAATATTCATAGATTATCTCTATGGATAAAAAATATTTCCAGGTGGGCTCAAGATAATACAGAAAGTTATCTTTTTCCTAAAGATCTTCAGTATTTTAGTAAAAAAAAACTCTTACAAAAAATTAATTATGGAGAAATACCAGATCATCCTATTTTTAAATATATTGATAATTTTATTTCTAATCCACCATCCATCTTATTAAGAGAATGGGTAATTGTACGTGCTCTACAGGAAAGTACTAAGGCTATCATCAATGAAAAGCAATTACATTGTATACTAGGTTTTGATGATTTGTTAAACTCTCTTGAAAAAATCTTGCTGGAATCTGCTGGATCAGGATTATCTCATGAGATACGTTCTCGTTATCCAGTTACATTAATTGATGAATTTCAAGATACCGATTCAAAACAATATAGCATCTTTAAAAAGATATACCTGAAACATTCTAAAGAAACAGCACTATTATTAATTGGTGATCCAAAACAGGCAATTTATTCTTTTCGTGGTGCTGATATTTTTAATTATATGTCAGTGAGAGCTAACATAGTTAGACATTATACATTAAATATTAATTGGAGATCTTCTCCTAATCTGATATCAAGTGTGAATCAAATTTTTTCTACAATTAAATATCCATTTTTATTTCCTGAAATTCCTTTTTTACCAGTTAAACCTGCTCCTTCAGAAAGAGCATTTAGTTTTACTATTAATAATAAACCGCAAACTGCATTGCGATTTTTTTTACACTCCGTACAATGTGTCGATACCAGTGAATATTATAAAATAATGGCGATTCAGTGTGCTAAGGATATTAAAAGATTGATTATTGCTGTAAAAAATCAATCAGCATTATTAATTAATAGTAAGATTACACGTAAACTAAAAACTGAAGATATTGTGATATTAGTGCGCAATAGAAATGAAGCAATGATAATGCGTAATACTCTAAATACATTAAATATTAATTCAGTTTATCTTTCAAATCAACCAAGTATTTATAATACACCAGAAGCCCATGATATTTTATTATTATTAAAAGCCATATTAAATCCAAAATCCTTAACTCTTTTGCGCAGTGCCTTAGCTACTAGTATTTTTGGATTAGAGCATCATGTCTTAGAAAATCTTAACAAGATTAACTACTCTTTAGATTACTTTGCAAAGAAATTTTTTAACTATAAAAAAACTTGGTCTAAATATGGGGTGTTAACTGTGCTTCGGCAAGTAATGGCAAATCATATTACTGAAAATATATTATTATCTGAGAATGGAAAACAAAGACTAATTTATATCTCGCATATTAGTGATCTTTTACAAGAGGCATCTTTTAAATTAAATAGTGAATATGCATTAGTACGTTGGTTAGAACAACAGATTGCTCAATCTTCTCATCAAAAAAAAAGTCATCCAGTTCCTCTAGAAGAAGATAGAAATGTTGTACAAATACTATCTATTCATAAGGCTAAAGGATTAGAGTATCCAATAGTATGGCTTCCATTTCTAATAAATTTTAGAAAGGCAACTCACAGTATCTACCATGATAGAAAAACTTTTATAAAAATTTTAGATTTACATAATGATAAAGAAAGCCAAAAATTAGCAGATGAAGAACGTCTTGCTGAAGATTTGCGATTACTTTACGTTGCATTAACAAGAGCAATTTGGCATTGTAACATAGGTATTGCACCTTTAATAAAAGGCCATGGCAATAAAAAAGGCAATAGTGAATTACATCTCAGTGCCTTAGGTTACTTATTACAAAAAGGAAAAGAAAATAATGCACAAGAATTAGAGATTATTTTAAATAAAATGCAAAATGAAGCAATTGAGATTATACCAGTTTATAATAATACTTGTTCTATGATCCCCTTAAGTAAGAATTGTAGTAAAATTACAGTATCAATTAATAGAGAACCAAAAGTTTACTTATCCTATAATACTAATTATAAATTATTACAAAGATACTCTAATTATTGGTATCATTCAAGATTTATCAAATTTCCATATCTGGATTTTCATAGGCTAATGAAAGATAATAATGATGTTGATTCAAAAGATGAATTACTATCGCGTCATACTTTTCCATGTGGAAAAATTACCGAAATATTTTTTCAAAAATTATTAAAATTTATTAACTTTAATCAACCCATACAACAACAGTTTACTATAAAAGAGCATATTGATAAATATGGATTTGCTAGAGATTGGATACCGGTAATTCATAATTGGCTTGAAGAAATTTTACATACCTTATTAGATGATGATCTAAGCTTAAATAAACTTAGTAAAAACCATCAACTAGTGGAATTAAAATTTTTATTACCAATTAATAAATATCTAAGTATTGATAAGTTAGACAATTTAATCAAATCTTATGATCCATTATCTGCAATGGCTCATTATCATAGTTTTAATTATATTAAAGAAATTATTAGTGGTTGCATTGATTTAGTTTTATTATGGAAAGGAAAATATTATATTATTAATTATCAATCTAATTGGCTTGGTAGGAATACTTCTTCATATACTCATCAAGCGATGGCAAACTTCATTATATCAAATCGTTATGATTTACAATATCATTTATATAGTTTAGCTTTATATCGTTATTTACGTCAGCGTTTAGATCATTACGATTATAATCTTAATTTTGGAGGTGTATATTATATTTTCTTGCGTGGGATATCGGCAGTAAAAGATATTAAAAATCATACCGGAATTTTCCAAGTAAAACCTAATATAGCGTGCATTCAATCTTTAGATAAAATATTTTCATAGTAGTTATAAACTATAAAAATAATTAATTATGAATTTTTATGTTAATTAAGGAAATTTTAATGATCAAGAGTCGTATGGAAAAAGATTCTATAGGAAATATAGAGGTACCTATAGATAAGCTTTGGGGAGCTCAAACACAGCGTTCATTAAAATATTTTGAGATTTCAAATGAAACGATGCCTATAGAACTCATTCATGCCCTTGCATTAACCAAACGGGCAGCGGTACAAGTAAATAGTGATTTAGGACTTATATTGCCTGAACGTGCTCAAGCAATCATAATTGCAATAGATGAAATTCTAATGAATAAGCACATGCAGGAGTTTCCTTTATCCGTTTGGCAAACTGGATCGGGAACACAAACTAATATGAATATGAATGAAGTTTTAGCTAATCGTGCTAGCGAAATTCTAGGAGGAACTAGAGGACTAAATCGTATCATTCATCCTAATGATGATGTTAATCAAAGTCAGAGTTCTAATGATGTGTTTTCAACTGCTATGCATGTTGCAGCAGTTATTACTCTCAGGGAAAATTTAATTCCCCAAATTAAATTTTTAATTAATACTCTTAGTCAACAATCTGAAAAATATCACCAGGTAATTAAGATTGGTCGGACTCACTTGCAAGATGCTACACCTATAACTTTAGGTCAGGAGATATCTGGATGGATGTCCATGATAGATCATAATGAGATACATATTGAGCAAAGCTTACGACATCTCCAAGAGATTGCTTTAGGTGGCACTGCAGTTGGTACCGGAATCAATACCCCTCCTAAATATGCTATACTGGTTGCTAAAGAGTTAGCAAATTTAACACAACAGCCATTTATTACTGCACCAAATAAATTTGAAGCCTTAGCTACTTGTGATGCCTTAGTACATGCGCATGGAACATTAAAAGGTTTAGCCGCTTCATTGATGAAAATTGCTAATGATGTACGTTGGTTATCATCTGGACCCAGATGTGGTCTTGGTGAAATATTTATACCAGAAAATGAACCAGGTAGTTCTATTATGCCAGGTAAGGTAAATCCTACCCAATGTGAGGCTCTTACTATGTTGTGTTGTCAAGTAATGGGTAATGATGTCGCAATTAATATTGGGGGTGCCTCGGGTAATTTTCAACTAAATGTTTATAGACCAATGATTATATATAATTTCCTGCAATCGGTGCGGTTACTTGCAGATGGAATAGCAAGTTTTAATAAGTATTGCATTACCGGAATCCGACCTAATTATGAACGTCTTAAAAAAATGTTACAGGAATCTTTAATGTTAGTTACTGCACTAAATATTCATATAGGTTACGATAAAGCAGCAAAAATTGTACAAAAAGCGCACCAAGATGGACTATCTATTAAAGATTCAGCATTAAAATTAGGATTTCTTAGTGAAGAACAATTGGATCAATGGTTGAAACCAGAAAATATGATATAAATCTAATTAACAGTGATAATTATTTATACTGGACAGGCAATAATCTTATTATCTTTAAATTTAATATCTAAAATCTTTACCATAATAATATCAGTAACATGCCAAATATCTGTTCCTTTTATTTGAAGCATACCCGTATTAAGATTAAAAATGATCTCTTTATGCACTGAATAAAGATACGTTTTTGGAATAAATGCAGCTGCACCATTTTCTAGTAACTGTATCTTTAAACCACCTTTGTTAATACTTATTATCTCAGCAGTAAATTTAATGTCAGTACCTACATATTTTTTTAAAAATTTTGCATATAGCAAATCCTGAATTTCACGTTCTGCCGTACGATTTAAACGACGACGTTCTTTAATGATCTGTATTATCAATTTACTAGGACAGTCAATATGATTTCCTTTAATAATAGCCTTAATTAAACGATGATTGATTAGATCTCCGTATTTTCTAATTGGAGAAGTCCATGTAGCATAGTATTTTACTCCTAATCCAAAATGTGGACCAGGAGTAGTAGTGATTTGGGCACCAGCTTGATGTTTTCTAATACAATTATCAAGATAAGGCACTGATAATATCTCAAGAGTACGATGTAAATTACAAAATCCTTGTAAAGTAGTGATGGATTTTGGATCTATAATTAGTCCAGAGTTAGTTATGATTCTAGCCACATGCTTAGCATGGAAGCTATTAAAACCTATATGCACATTATATATACCAAATCCAAGTTTTTCATATAGTAGTTTACCTGCACAAATATTAGCGGCAATCATGGCTTCTTCAATCATCAAGTTTGCAATTCTTCGAGATTCACAAATAATTTCTAATGCGTTACCTAATTTATCAAATTTAAAAAAATATTTTTTTTGATGCTTGAGTACTAGAGTATTGTTTTTTCTCCAACGATGACGTAACTTACTAATCAGATATAACAGGCGTAATTGTTGTGCAATAGTCTCAGTTTCGGGTTGCCATTTCCCAATTTGATCTAACCAATCCGAAACATTTTCATAAATTAATCTTGCTTTTGAAATTATCCAGGCAGTAAAAAATTCTACTTCATCATATAAGATAGTACCATCTTTACTAAGAATAATTTTACATACTAATACCGGACGACGGATTCCATAACGTAGTGAGCATAGATCTTCAGAAAGAAAACGTGGTAACATTGGGACATTAAAATTAGGGAGATAAGTAGTAAAAGCGCGATTAGATGCAAGAATGTCTAATTCACTTCCCGGTTTAACCCACGCTGTGGGATCAGCAATCGCAATCATAAGACATAAATTACCATCTGATCTCTCCTCGGCATAGAGTGCATCATCCATATCAGTAGTACTTGAACTATCAATAGTAATAAAAGCTAAATTAGTAAGATCCCTACGTTGTAAACCTTCATCTTGTATTTTATATAACATGATATTTGTTGGGTTTGGAGTATCTATTTCAAGATGGTGACGTGCTAAAGTCACTAAGCAAGGTTTTAAAGGATCTTGATCACTACTGATAATCTTTGTAACTTCTGCGTCAAAATATTGATTATCTGCTCTCAAGGGATGATGACGCATCTCGGCTAGTACCAAATCTCCAGTTTTTAACTGAGATTTTAGATGATTTGCAGGGCGGCATGAGATGATATATTTCATAAAATGATGTTTGAGAATTATTGATAAATGATTATCTTTGATTTTCAGGCGTCCTATAAAACTTCTTAAAAACGGTTTTAATAATCTTTCAGGTTTAGCAATATCATGTTGGTTATGAATTTTTAATTTAGCAATAATACGATCACCAGGCATAACTTTTTTCATATATCCTGGAGGAATAAAAAAACTTTTTTGTTTATTAGTTTCTAGAAAACCAAATCCCTTTGCTGTTCCACGAACGATTCCTTCTATTCGTGTTAATTTAGAAGAAAGTTGTTTTTTTAGCTGCATCAGCTGAGGATTATTTTTTAACATAATTCAAATTAGCGAAATTTTATGAGGATTATTAAGTAGATATAATTTCATTAAGAGCACAAATATTAAAACCTCCATCAACATGCAGGATTTCACCAGTAATACCTGCCGCCAGATTTGAACAAAGAAAAACCGCCGCATTTCCAATATCCTCTATAGTAATACCACGACGAAGAGGAGTTCTAAATTCACAAGCGGATAGAATTTTACGGAAATTTTTTATTCCTGATGCAGCTAGAGTGCGAATAGGTCCTGATGAAATAGCATTTACTCGTACACCATCAGGACCCAGAGAATTAGCCATATAACGTACGTTAGCTTCTAATGAAGCTTTTGCTAATCCCATAACATTATAATTTGGTATAACACGTTCTGAACCTAAATAAGATAATGTCAAAAGAGCGGCATTTTTAGTTAACATTCTACGACAAGCTTTAGCTAATGCTACAAAACTATAAGAACTGATATCATGGGCTATTTTAAAAGCATCTCGTGTAATTGTATTAATATAGTCACCCTTCAGTTGATCACGGGGAGCATAACCAATAGAATGTATCAAGCCATCAAATTTTGTCCAGAATTTTTTTAAAATATTAAATAGATGCTCTATCTCTTGATCTTGCGCAACATTACAAGGTAAAAATATTGTTGATCCTAGCTGATTAGCAATTTTTTCTACTTTATTTTTAATTCTCGAATTTTGGTAAGTGAAAGCTAATTCGGCACCTTGATAATACATGGTTTTGGCAATACCGAATGCAATAGATTGTTGGTTTGCTATACCTGTAATTAAAATTCGTTTGCCGCTAAGAAGCCCCATAAATATATTAACCTTGAATTTATAAATCATTATTAATAACAAATCTTAATTTTTTAATTAATCCATACTCATTAAACTAGCATTACCTCCTGCAGCTGTGGTGTTAATACTTAAAGATCTTTCACGCAAAAAATGATCTAATAAAATATTAGTTTCTCCATTTGCAAAATGGTATACTGGTATTATCGGTCCTTTAATATTAGCTAATTTAATACAAATTTCACGTAAGATAGTAGTATCATTACCATGGTAAATAACCGTATCAAATTTTATCTTTGTACTAAATACATCTGTAGCAAAACTAATGACGGCTTTAACTTGTACTGGAAGAATTTGGTAGATTTTGCGATGAATTTCATCTTCTGTCCATAGTGCCTGACTACCAGTACTTATTACAAGAGCTAATTGAATTAGTATATCATTTTCATTATCGGATAAACATAATATCCGCATTCGCGGTAGTAAAGAATAACAATTATATTCTCCTGTTGGTCCATTTAGCAAAATGGTAATTCCTACTGATGATCTTGACTTAAAGGTTCTAAAAACCTTTGCTAAATTCAGCTCAGGGCGCGATTTTATCCATGAGTTAAAAATCTGATGAGATTCTAGTAAATTATGATGTAAGGTAGTATTAGTAGATTGGTTATATTTTTCTAAGGATATTTTAAAGGCATCTTCTGGATAACGAGATAATAAACGATATAAGTAAAGAGGTCCACCAGCTTTAGGTCCAGTACCTGATAATCCTTCTCCCCCGAAAGGCTGAACTCCAACTACAGCACCGACAATATTTCGATTTACATATAAATTTCCAATATTAGCTCGATCGATAAATTGATTAATCGTCGTATCGATACGGGTATGAATACCCATTGTTAAACCATAACCAGATGCGTTAATTTGATCAATAATTTTCGCTAAATTTTTTTTAGCAAATCTTACAATGTGTAATACTGGACCAAAGATTTCACAGTTTAATTCATCAATTTTATTAATTTCAATTAAAGTAGGTATAATAAAGTTTCCAGTGGTATTAATTAAATTTTGTTGATTTCTATTAGTCGATATTGTTAACGAGGGTTGATAAATTTTAAATCCTTGGGATAGCATATTTTTAATATGTGCTTCAATCTTATTCTTTGACTCAGTATTAATAACCGGACCAATATCAGTAGAAAGTCTATCCGGATTGCCAATACAATATTCTGCCATGGCACCACGTAACATTGTTAACGTATGTTCAGCAACTTCTTCTTGAATACAAAGTAGACGTAAAGCCGAACAACGTTGTCCGGCACTATCAAAAGCAGAAGTCATAATATCCATAACTGCTTGTTCTGTAAGTGCCGAAGAATCTACAATCATAGCATTTATACCTCCAGTTTCTGCAATTAACGGTATAGATTGATTTTTAGTATGAATTCTTGCCGCAATAGTTTGCTGAATTAAATTTGCAACAATTGTAGATCCAGTAAAAATAATACCACTAATACGATCATCTTTAATTAAGATAGGTCCCAAAGTTTTACCACTACCAGTAATGAGTTGTAGAACTCCATGAGGAATACCAGCATCATACATAATCTGGATAACTTGACCTGCTATTAATGGAGTTAGTTCTGCTGGTTTTGCGAGGACACTATTACCTACAGCTAGAGCCGCCGCAATTTGTCCGGTAAAAATTGCTAAAGGAAAATTCCATGGACTAATACAGACTACTGGACCTAGTGGAATATATATATTGGGTTTAAAGTTTTTTATCTGACTTGAATAATAGCGTAGAAAATCTACTGCTTCTCGTACTTCAGAAATTGCATTATTAAAGGTTTTCCCGGCTTCACGCATTAGAAGACTAATTAATTTATGCATCTGATTTTCCATAATTATCGCAGCTTCTTCTAATATATAGGCACGATTATTAATCGGCATATAACGCCAACTGTGGTAAGCTTTTTCTGATTGTTGTAATGCTAAAGTGACTTCTATTTCGCTTGTTTCACGAACATAGCCAACAATATCTGTAGGTTCCGCAGGATTTATTATTGGTCGGTTTTTAGATTCCACACTTTGATTAACCTTTCCCTTAATCATAGGTCCAGCTTGCCATGTTTGCATACCACTATTTAGTAATTTTTTTGATAACTCTGCTAGAGTTTGTTCATTATTTAAATCTAAACCAAATGAATTTAGTCGTTCATTACCATATAAATTTCTAGAAAGTGGAATTTTAGGATTAGATAATCCTATTATACCTTCTACTTTAGCTAGTTTATCAACTATATCAGTAGGATCTGTAATGAGCTCATCTATTGATAATGATTGATTAGCAATTTTATTTACAAATGAAGTATTAGCACCATTTTCTAACAGGCGTCTCACTAAATAAGCAAGTAGAGTTTCATAATTACCAACCGGAGCATAAATTCGACACGGACGATTAAGTTTACCCTTTGATACTGATCCAACAACTTGATTATATAAAAATTCCCCCATTCCATGTAGACATTGAAATTCATATTGTCCTGGATAATAATTTTTACCAGCAAGGTAATATACTGCTGCAAGGGTATGTGCATTATGTGTTGCAAATTGTGGATAGATGAATTGTGGTACGCTAAGTAATTTTCTAGCACATGCTATATAAGAAATATCTGTATATACTTTTCTTGTATATACTGGATAATCCTCTAATCCTTCTACCTGAGTACGTTTAATTTCAGTATCCCAGTAAGCACCTTTCACTAAACGTACCATAAGACGATGCTTACTACGTTTAGCTAGGTCAATGAGAGCATCAATAACAAAAGGACATCTTTTTTGATAAGCTTGAATAACAAAACCAATCCCATTCCAACCGGATAATTTAGGCTCAAAACATAGTTTTTCTAGTAAATCTAGTGATAATTCTAAGCGATCTGCTTCTTCTGCATCTATATTTAGACCTATATCATATTGCTGCGCTAATAGGGTTAAAGATTTTAATCTTGGGTAAAGTTCATCTTGTACTCGATCATATTGTGTCCGGTTATAACGTGGATGCAATGCTGAAAGCTTGATAGATATTCCTGGACCTTCATAAATTCCTCTACCATTTGAATGTTTTCCAATAGCTTCAATGGCTTGTTGATAAGAAATAAAATAGGCTTTAGCATCTTGTGATGTTAGGGCTGCTTCTCCAAGCATATCGTAAGAATAACTAAAACCACGGCCTTCTAAATCATAGGAATTTGCTAAGGCTTGTGAAATATTTTCACCCTTTACAAATTGTTTTCCCATAAGGCGTATAGCAATCTCAATACCTTTACGGATTAAAGGTTCTCCACTTTTTCTGATCATGCGATTTAATAAATTATAGAAATTTACTCGATTATCAAGGGTCACTAAGCGTCCGGTAATTAATAAACCCCAAGTTGCAGCATTGATAAAAAATGATGAACTTGAACCAAGATGGGATTGCCAATTTCCTTTAATTATTTTATCCTTAATTAAGGCATTACGTGTTGCTTGATCTGGAATACGTAAAAGAGCTTCAGCTAAACACATTAAAGCAATTCCTTCTTGTGAAGAAAGTGAAAATTCCTGTAACAGATTCTGTACAATCTCTAGACGAGTGATTGGAGATTTTCTCTGGCGTAATTTTTTTGCCAACTCTAAAGCAAGTTGTTGTGTATTTTTTTTTATATTAGGCTCTAAACGAGCGTGTTCTAATAATTTAGGAACGGCTTTGCTTTCCGATATTCGCGATGCTGAGGTAATACTAGACCTAATTTTAGTCTGTGGTAAGATATTTTCAGAAAAGTATCTAAAAGGTTGGTAGGGATCTTCTGATAAAGTTATCTCTTGAATTTCAAGGTTATTCAAATCCTTAGGAAAATTTAAGTCTAATGAGATCTTTCCTTTTTCTATCTCGTCTAAATAGTTGGTAATAGCCTGTTTAATTAACCAATGTGAAGTACGATTAATATGTTGCGCTGCATTATTTATTTTATTATGCATAGTTTCTTCTAATTTAATGCATATGTTAATGATCTTCATACTCCACACTCCTTACACACCAACAAAAAAAAAATTCGTAAATCCTATTTATATTATCTCCTACCAGTAAATTTATTAAATAATATACAAATGATTTTAGTTATCATAATCAAATCAGTACTTGATAATTAATCATTAAGAGTAAAAATTTTTAGGTAATTTAATGTTTATTAAATTATTTTATTTACTTTTAATTATGTGATCAATAGATAATCTATCTAAAAAGTAGATAGCTTTTCCGATTAAATCTCTAATGGACCATTATGTATATGGTCCTTCAAAATAATCATATGACATCATTATAATAATAGTAGTAATGTTATAGAGTGAATAGATTATAAACACTTAAATGGAGAGTATAAATGGTTATAAGTATACCAATGTTAATTACTTTTTTTATTTATATTTTTGTCATATTATTTATCGGATTCATTGCCTGGAGGTCTACAAAGAATTTTGATGACTATATTTTAGGAGGACGCCGACTAGGAAGTTTAGTTACCGCATTATCTGCTGGAGCTTCTGATATGAGTGGCTGGTTGTTAATGGGACTACCTGGAGCAATTTTCATATTTGGTATTTCTGAAAGTTGGATCGCGATTGGTTTGGCTATTGGTGCTTATTTAAATTGGAAACTAGTAGCCGCCAGATTACGCATTCACACTGAATTTTATGGCAATTCTCTAACTTTACCAGATTATTTTACTAGTCGTTTTGAAGATCATAGTAAAATGTTACGACTTGTATCTGCATTAATCATTCTGATCTTTTTTACAATTTATTGTGCCTCTGGAATTGTTGCTGGAGCCAGACTTTTTGAAAGCACCTTTGGTTTCAGTTATAATTTATCACTATGGTTAGGAGCTGCCGCGACTATTATTTATACTTTTATAGGTGGTTTTTTAGCAGTTAGTTGGACAGATACCATACAGGCTAGTTTAATGATTTTTGCTTTAATTTTCACGCCCATTATGGTTATCATAGATAATGGAGGTATAACTAATTCAATCCAGGCGATTGCTATAAAAAATATTGAATATATTAATATGTTCAGTGGTCTTAACTGGATAGCAATTATTTCATTACTTAGTTGGGGATTAGGTTATTTTGGTCAGCCGCATATTTTAGCACGTTTTATGGCTGCCGATTCTCATCATACAATTCGTAATGCCCGTATTATCAGTATGACTTGGATGAGTCTATGTTTATTAGGAGCTCTGGCAATAGGTTTTTTTAGTATTGGTTACTTTCAAATTCACCCAGAGCAATCAACTAGAGTATTAGAAAATAGTGAACGAGTATTTATTGAATTAACACGTTTGTTGTTTAATTCATGGATAGCAGGAGTACTATTTTCGGCTATTTTAGCTACTATTATGTCTACTCTTAGCTGTCAATTATTAGTATCTGCAAGTGCATTAACAGAAGATATCTATAGAGCATTTTTTAGAAAAAAAGCTACTCAACTAGAAATGGTTTGGATTGGGAGAATGATGGTATTACTAGTAGCATTAGTTTCTATTCAAATTGCTGTTAATCCTGAAAATCGTGTACTTGGTCTGGTAAGTTACGCTTGGGCTGGTTTTGGAGCAGCATTTGGACCAGTAATATTACTCTCAGTAATCTGGTCTCGTATGACACGGAATGGCGCTCTGGCAGGTATGTTAACAGGTACATTAACTGTATTAATATGGAAACAATATGCATGGTTAGGTATTTATGAAATCATTCCAGGATTTATATTGGCTACTATTTCAATATTGATTGTTAGTCTATTTGATGGGCAACCATCAAATCAGATTATACGGCGCTTTATTGAAGCCAAGGTTGAATATGATTCAGAATAGTTTTTAATTTAAAAAAATTGATTTTCAGAGTTTTATAATCTTTATTTTTCAAGATTGCCTAAATAAATCTCGATATGGCGGTGAGGGAGGGATTCGAACCCTCGACACGTGTTACCGTATACACGCTTTCCAAGCATGCTCCTTAAGCCACTCGGACACCTCACCTTAAGCTAATCATTAATTAACTTAACCCATAAATTTTCACATATGTTCAACGGTCTCAATCCCTAAGGTTTCTAATCCTTTTTTCAATATTTTAGCTGTTATTAATACTAATTTTAAACGACTGTGTTGTATTTTTTCATGTGAGATTGAAAGTATCGAATAATTCTCATAAAAATTAGAGAATAAACTTGCTAAATTATATAGATAGGCACACATAATATGTGGAGTTCCATTCTTGGCTACTTGTACTAGAGTTTCATGAAATTGCAGTAGACGTACTGCTAACATGGTTTCACAATTATTACTAATCTTTATAGCATGGATGAGATGAGATTCATTAATTGCCGCGCGGCGAAATATTGACATCGCACGAGTATAAGCATACTGGATATAAGGAGCTGTATTACCATCAAAAGATAGCATTTGATTCCAATCAAATACATAATCAGTCATCCTATTTTTAGATAGATCAGCATATTTTAGTGCACCAATGCCAATAATCTTAGCTAATTTTTGCTGTTCCTCTGAAGAAATTTCGGGGTTTTTTAAGGCTATTATATTTTTAGCACGAGCAATAGCCTCATCTAAAATTTCTGCTAATTTAATATTATTTCCAGTGCGGGTTTTAAATGGCTTATGGTTTTTATTTAACATCATCCCAAACATATGATGTTCTACTGAGATAGATTCCGGAACATAACCTGCTTTACGAACAATAGTCCAAACTTGCTTCAAATGTTGGTATTGACGAGAATCAATATAGTAAATGATTCGATCGGCATGTAATGTTTCGTATCGATATTTTGCACATGCTATATCAGTAGTTGTATATAGGTAACCGCCATCTTTTTTTTGTATAATAACACCCATGGGGTTACCTTGTTTATTTTTGAATTCATCTAAAAAAACTACAATAGCTCCTTGGTCTTCTACAGCGATGTTTTTTTCTTTTAAATCGGCAACAATCATAGGTAACATCTTATTATATATACTTTCGCCCATTATATCTTTACTACTTAAAGATACATTGAGACGTTGATATAAAATTTGATTATCTCTCATAGAAAGATCCACAATTTTTTTCCATAAGTTGATACAATAGGGATCACCATGCTGTAATTTTACGAGATTATTTCGAGCGATTTTGGCAAACTTTTCATCAGTTTCATATTTATATTTAGCTTGGCGATATAATTCTTCTAAATCTTTTAATGATAAATTAGGATGGTAAGATTGATCTAATATTGCTATTAGCATGCCAAATTGCATACCCCAATCACCTATATGATTAGCTCTGATTACATTATATCCTAGTAATGTTAAAGTCCGGGCGCTAGCATCTCCTATGATGGTAGAGCGGAGGTGACCTACGTGCATTTCTTTAGCAACATTAGGTGCTGAATAATCTATTACTACAATTTTAGGGGTTACTTTTTCAATACCTAAATTAGGTAACATCAAGATAGTATTTAATTGATGTGCCATCCATATACGATCAATATATATATTAATATATCCTGAATTAGCAATAGTCACTTTGCTAGCAATATCACTAATTTTTAAATTTCTAATAATCTGATCTGCCAGTTTTTGTGGTTGAATTTTTAATTTTTTTGCGATCGCAAAAAGACCATTTACTTGGTAATGACCAAATTGATCTCTAATTGATTGGGAGAGCTTAATTTTACATTCTTTATCCATAATTCCAGATGCGATCATTGCCTTGTGAATTCGGTGATAAATAAGTCTTTTAAGATTCATTTTTTTGTATGATCTGTTAAGTTAACCAACTAATAATGGGTATTAAATTTTAACTAATTTTACATCTTAAAATAGATATAATATGGATTATTTATTTTTAGCAATTATTATAGCACGCATTGGTGCTGGATAACCTTCTATAGTTTTACTAGAATCTTGAGTATCTAGACATTCAGATAACGATAGTGAATTAGCCCAACTAGTACAATGTTGCTCTTTATTAGTCGTGATAGTAGTATTGACTAAAATAATTTCTTTAAAACCACATCTAGTTAACCAAATATTAAGGGCATTAGCCGAAGGTATAAACCAAACATTACGCATTCTTGCATAGTTTGGGTTTGGCATTAGTACTTGATTCTCATTACCATTTATAATTAGAGTCTCTAATACTAATTCACCACCATAAACCAGTTGTTTTTTTAATTGTATTAAATGATCTATAGGGGATTTTTGATGATAGAGTACCCCCATAGAAAATACAGTATCAAAAGCTTTGAGAGGAGGTAATTGTTCAATAGTAAGTGGTAATAAATTTGCTCGTTGTTCATTTCCTAATAGTTTTCTAATAGCTTCAAACTGAAATAAAAATAATGGTTGTGGATCAATTCCTATAGCTAATTTGGCACCTGCTCCAAGCATACGCCAGAGATAATAACCATTTCCACAACCAACATCTAATACTAAACGTTCTGAAAGGGAAGAAATATGCTTTAATACTCGCTGCCATTTCCAATCAGAACGCCATTCGCTATCAATATAAATTCCATACAAATAAAATGGACCTTTACGCCAAGGCATAAATTTTCGTAACATTTTTTCAATTATAGTAGTTTGTAAATTACAATCTGATAATATCGGACTATTAGTAATAGCAGTAATACTATTTTTTAGATCTAAATATTCGGGAACTATATTTGGTATAGATTCAAGATTATTTAACCATTTTTTTAAAGAACGGTGTAAAGTATTTTTTTTAAAATTATTCAGCTGTCCAGGTAATGTGTCTAACCAATTAATTAGTCGACTATTTATAATTAATTGATAAAACGGTATAAAGTTAATCATGTTTTTATTGCAATAAAAGAACCAAAGTTAAAATACTGATACCAAAGTTCAGTATGTGTAAACCCGGTATCATATAGTTTTTTTTTGTGATTTTCGATAGTATCTGTTAGCATGACATTTTTTAGCATAGTGCGTTTCTGATTAATTTGTAATTCGCTGTAACCATTAGTCTTTTTGAACTCATCATGCCAACTTAACATGAGTTTTTCTATTTTATCATCAGCAAAATTAAATTTCTCTGATAAAATTAGAGCACCACCAGTATTAAGACCATTATAAATTTTAGTTAAAATATCATTACGTTCATCTGGAGAAATAAATTGTAAAGTAAAATTTAAGACTACTAATGAAGCATTTTTAATGTTAATATTACATATATTAGCTTCGACAATTTCAATAGATGTTTTTAATTTAGACTGATTAAGTTTTTTTTTACATCCCGCAATCATAGCTGGTGAATTATCAATAGCAATTATTTTATAATCGGTTACACTCAAATTTTTAATTATTGAAAAGCTTACCGCTCCAAGAGAACAACCTAAATCATAAATATATGTATCATTTTGCACAAATTGTTTTGCAAGCTTTCCAATCATTGAAACTATAGTTGAATATCCTGGCACTGATCGTTTCATCATATCAGGAAAAACTTTTGCAACTTTAGAATCAAATTGCCAATTAATAGGATTAACTGTTAATGAAGAAAATAGTGTATCACGGTATAACATAGAATTTAATTTTTACTATTAATTAATAGTCATACTCTTATAAAGATAAGACCTAATATAAATTTATTATCTCAGTATCAAAGCTAATTATTATACACTATTATATATTATATACTATTACTTTTATATTGATGCATTATTTGATAGTTGTAGTACGTATAATAATTGTAAGTACAAGGAAAGTGTTATGCGAACTAGATATTGCGGACATCTTAAAATTACTAATATTGGTGAAGAAGTAACTCTATGTGGTTGGGTTAATAATTATCGTAATTTAGGAAAATTAATTTTTATAGATTTGCGGGATTGTGAAGGTATTGTTCAAATTTTTTTTCTCTCTAAAGATCATCAATTATTTACACAGGCTACTAAATTACGAAATGAATTTTGTATTCAAGTAAAAGGAATAGTTTGTGTACGAAGTAAACCAACTATTAATAAACACATGGCAAGTGGATTAATAGAAGTTCATGCTATAGCAATGAAAATTTTTAATAGTGCTATTCCATTACCTATAGATCTTAAAAAAAATAATAGTGAATCATCACGTTTAAAATATCGTTATCTCGATTTGCGTCGTTTTGAGATGGCACAAATATTACGGAGTCGAGCTAAAATTACTAGGTTTTTACGGAATTTTCTGGAAACCAAGGGATTTATAGATATTGAAACACCTATGCTTACTAAAGCAACTCCAGAAGGAGCGCGTGATTATTTGGTTCCAAGCAGAGTGCATAAAGATAAATACTATGCACTTCCTCAATCACCACAACTTTTTAAGCAATTATTAATGATAGCGGGATTCGATCGTTATTATCAAATTGTCAAATGTTTTCGTGATGAAGATTTAAGAATTGATCGCCAACCAGAATTTACTCAGCTAGACATAGAAATGTCTTTTGTCTCTGCAGTTGGAGTGCGTCAGGTTTTAGAAAACATGCTAAGGGAATTATGGAATGACATCAAAAAAGTTGATTTAGGAAGTTTTCCTATTCTCACTTTTAAAGAAGCTATACAACGCTATGGTTCAGATAAACCAGATTTACGTAATCCTCTAGAACTTACAGAAATTATGGAGCTGGAAAAGGAAGCTCATTATATGAGTAACAAAAATCCGAATCTGCTAGTAGAAAGATTTACCGTACTTAGAATTCCAGGAGGAATGATCCTGAGTAATCAACAAATTGAAGAATATAGTATGATTCAAGAATTTTCTGGAATAGAAATCAGTTGGGTAAAGGTTCAAATTTATCAAGGTAAGCTGCAAGGTTTTGGGCCTATAAGTAATTTTATATCTCAAGATTTTCTTAAAAAAATTTTTTTAATAGCCAAAGCTGAAGAAGGAGATATTTTATTTTTTTGTGCAGGTAAAGCTAGCGAAGTTTCAAATAAGCTAGCAAGTATCCGTTTCAAAGCAGGTTATGACTTAAAATTAATTGATGAAAATTTGTGGGCTCCTTTGTGGATAGTTGATTTTCCTCTATTTAGAAAAGATACCACAGGTACATTAACTACTATGCATCATCCTTTTACAGCTCCTTGTAATAGTACCCTGGAGGAGTTATTGTTAACTCCTGAAAATGTTATAGCAGATGCTTATGATTTAGTTATAAATGGTTATGAAATAGGTAGTGGATCCGTAAGAATTGATAATTTTAAGATGCAACAAGCAGTTTTTTTTATTCTTGGAATTAATCAACAACAGCAGAATGAAAAATTCGGATTTATTTTGGAAGCTCTTAAATATGGAACTCCACCGCATGCCGGAATTGCATGCGGATTAGATCGTCTCATTATGTTACTTACTGATACTAATAATATTAGAGATGTGATTGCTTTTCCAAAAACTACGGCGGCGGCTTGTTTAATGACCAATGCTCCTAGTAAGATGATTTAATCTGCTTAATTGTTTAACATACATAGAATATGTAAGATATTAAAAATAATTAGATTTGGTAGTGGAGAATCTATGTCAGGTCATAGTAAATGGGCTAATACTAAACATCGTAAAGCTCTTCAAGATGCTAAACGTAGTAAAATTTTTACCAAAATTATTAGAGAATTAGTGATCGCTTCAAAAAATGGTGGGATAGATCCTATTTATAATCCTCGTTTAAGGGTAGTTGTAGATAAAGCATTGGCTAATAATATGAGTCGGGAAATTATAAATCGTGCGATTATTAGAGGTAGTTGTGAAGATACTAATAATTTAGAAACTATAATATATGAAGGTTATGGTCCGGGTGGTACTGCTTTTCTAGTTAAATGTCTTACTGATAATCGTAATCGTACGGTTTCAATGGTGCGTAATGCTTTTACAAAATATGGTGGTATTCTAGGAACGGTTGGTTCCGTTTCATATTTATTTATTGAAAAAGGATTAATATCTTATCCTCCAGGACTAAATGAAGATATGATGATCAATATTGCATTAAAAGCCGGTGCTGAAGATATCGTTTTACTTAATGATGGAAGAATTAATCTTCTTATAGCCCCTTCAGCTTTGAATACAGTGATTAATATTTTAAAAAAAGATGGATTTCAATACCAAAATACTGAAATTATTATGTTTCCAAAAGTTAAAATGAGTATAGATAATGAATTAATAGTTCATCAAATAATGAAGTTAATTGACTTTCTTGAAGAAGATGATGATGTACAAGAAGTTTATCATAATTGGGAAAAACCTCGCAGCCACGTTAGAAGCTCAATAATTTAAAACCAGGATACTAAATGGTGACTATTTTAGGTATTGATCCGGGATTAAGAATCACCGGATATGGTATTATCCATAAAACAGATAAACTTATTCATTATTTAGGGAGTGGATGTATCCGTACTAAAGGAGAAAGCGTAGCTTTACGTCTTAAATTAATTTATATTGGAATCAATAGTATTATTAGTAAGTTTAGCCCTACGATATTAGCTATCGAGCAAGTATTTATAGCTAAAAATGCTAATTCAGCATTAAAATTAGGGGAAGCTAGGGGTGCTGCCATGGTTTGTGCGGTGAATAATCATTTACAAGTATTTGAATATGCAGCCAAAAAGGTAAAAAAAACTGTAGTCGGGAATGGTGGAGCTAGTAAAGATCAAGTGCAACACATGGTAAGAATTTTGTTAAAATTATCCGTAACGCCTCAGTATGATGCAGCTGATGCCTTAGCTATAGCTATTACACATTGCCATATAGTTTGATAATCTAAGTTGTTTTAATAAAAAATCTTCTCTATTACCAATTATAAAGGAATTGATAGTGATAGGACGTATAAGAGGGATGATTATTGAAAAAAATCCACCTCAAATTTTAATTGAGGTAAATGGTATAAGTTATGAGGTTAATATGCCTATGACTTGTTTTTATTTACTTCCTAAAATTAATAGTGAGGTAATAATTTTTACACATTTTTTAGTGCGTGAGGATGCACAGTTATTATTTGGTTTTAACCATAAACAAGAAAGAACATTATTTCGTAAATTAATTAAGGTAACTGGGGTAGGGCCCAAGTTAGCATTATCTATTCTCTCAAGCATGTCTTCACAACAGTTTATATCAGCTATAAGTAATAATGAAATTAATACTCTTATAAAACTTCCTGGTGTCGGTAAAAAAACTGCAGAACGATTAGTTATTGAAATGAAAGATGGTCTGAGCAATATACAAAGTAATTTCTTTACTTCAAATAAATTATCACCTGGAACCACATTTCCATTAGCGGCTAATAATCTTTTGATTAGTAAAGCACAAATTGAAGCTACTTCTGCCTTGATAGCATTAGGTTATAAGCCTCAAGAAGCAACTAAAATGATCCGAAATATTAAAAATAATATTGATGCTGATTGTGAAACTCTAATTCGTGAAGCACTGCGAGTAACTAGTTTATAAGGTAACTATGAAAATGGAGCGTCTAATTTCTGCAGAAACCATAAAGAGCTCAATGGAACAAGTTAAAGATCGGGCAATTCGTCCAAAATTCTTTTTAGAATATATAGGTCAGCCAAAAGTAAGAAATCAAATGGAAATTTTCATAAAGGCTGCAAAAATGCGGAAGGATGCATTAGATCATTTATTAATTTTAGGTCCTCCTGGACTAGGTAAAACCACTCTAGCTAATATTATCGCTAATGAAATGGAAGTAAATTTACGAACTACCTCTGGTCCTGTATTGGAAAAAGCCGGTGACTTAGCAGCTATCTTAACTAATTTAGATTTACATGATGTACTATTTATTGATGAGATTCATAGATTATCACCAGTAATAGAGGAAATTCTTTATCCAGCTATGGAAGATTATCAATTAGATATTCTGATAGGAGAAGGACCAGCAGCTCGTTCCATAAAATTAGATCTTCCTCCATTTACTTTAATTGGTGCAACTACTAAAGCAGGATCGCTAACTTCTCCATTACGTGATCGTTTTGGTATAATACAACGTTTAGAATTTTATCCAGTAACCGATTTACAACAAATTGTGCATCGTAGTGCAATCTATTTAGGAGTAAATTTAACTGAAGATGGAATGCAAGAAATTGCAAAACGTGCACGAGGTACACCCCGTATTGCTAATAGATTACTACGCAGAGTGCGTGATTTTGCAGAAGTTCATGCTTCAGGAAATTTGAATGGTGAAATTGCTATACAAGCGTTAGATATGTTAAATGTTGATGCACAAGGTTTTGATTATATGGATCGTAAATTATTATGGACTATTATTGATAAATTTACTGGTGGTCCGGTTGGTTTAGAGAATTTAGCTGCTGCGATTGGAGAAGAAAAAGATACTCTTGAGTATATAGTCGAGCCATTTTTAATTCAACAGGGCTACCTTCAACGCACTCCACGTGGTCGAATTGTAACTCAGTGCGCTTATAATCACTTTGGAATTCCTCGTCAATAAATTACGAGGATTTTTTCAAATCTTGATTTTACTTTTGATTATTAAACTTATAAAAAATATTAAAGTTGCAGTTACTACAATAGATGGTCCTACTGGGGTATCATAATAACCAGAAATAAGCATTCCTATTGTTACATCTACCATGCTAATGAGAACAGCTAATATTACCATTTGCTCTGGAGATAGCGAAAACCTTTGAGCAGTAGCTGCTGGAATAATAAGCATAGAAGTAATAAGTAATGCTCCAACATATTTCATGGCAACACCGATCGTAAATGTCACTAGTAGTATTAAGAGTATTTTTAATTTTTGAATTGGAATACCATCAACCTGTGCCAGTTCTGAATTAATAGTAACGGAGAGTAAGGAATTCCATTGCCATATAAGAAATCCTAACACTAGGATTACACTAAAAGCAATATTAAGAAGATCTTGTTGAGTTACAGCAATAAGATCCCCAAATAAATAATTTATTAAATCGACTCTAATATTTGATGTTAAACTTATAACAAACAAGCCTAATGATAGTGCGCTATGTGCCATTATTCCTAATATAGTATCTATAGCCAGCGGTAATTTTTTTTCTAAAATAATTAAAATTAATGAGAACATCATTGTCACAGAGATAATCGAAAAAAAAGGGTTAATATTAAATATTAAACTTAATGCAACTCCAAGTAACGATACATGAGCTAAAGTTTCTCCAAAATAAGACATTTTTCTCCATACAATGAAAGAACCTAAAGGTCCAGCCACTATAGATAATAAGATTCCTGCTAGCCATCCAGGAAATAGTAAATTGATCATTATTAGGTTATAATTTATTAATTAGAAATCATGATAATGGTTATGATGATGATGGTAAATAGCTAATTTGTCCGCTGCATTATTACCAAATAGAGCTATGAATTCAGGATGTTTAGAAACATCATGAGGTGTTCCTGAACAACAAATATGTTGATTTAAACATAATACTTCATCAGTTTTTGCCATTACTAAATTTAAATCATGTGATACCATTATTATCCCACAATTTAAATCACATCTAAATTTATTTATTAACTCATATAATGTGAGTTGTCCATTAATATCTACTCCTCTAGTAGCTTCGTCGAGAACTAATAATTGGGGTTGATTTAATAAAGCACGAGCAAGTAATACTCGTTGTGTTTCACCCCCCGAAAGATTTTGTATGGGATAATTAATTAAGCTATCGGCTTGTACATATCTTAATGCTGTTATAATTTCAGTTGATTCTACTCCTAATTTTAATTGCATAAATCTTTTTACTGTAAGAGGTAATGTAATTCGATAAAGTTTTTGTGGTACATAACCTATCCGTAATACTGGAGAAATTACAATATTTCCTGAACTAGGTTTAATGATTCTTAAAAGTACTCGTATTAAAGTAGTCTTACCTGCACCATTTGGTCCAATTAAAGTTAATATTTGTCCTGATTGAAGATTAAATGAAATATCAGATAAAATCTGGCGGGTTCCTAATTTTACGGAAATTTTTATCATTTTAATTAATGTAGACATAAGATAAGTTATTGAATAACCTAATGATCTTAATCATAATTAATTATAACTTCCCGATATTTTACTCACTATGCTTAATAATAAAAAAACATTGTTTATCATATTTAATCTCATAGTTTTTATAGTTCTATCATTACCTATTAAAGTTAATGCAATGGTATTAGTTTCTATAAAACCGATTGGTTTTATAGCTGTTGCAATCACAGATGGGATTATTCCATTAGGTGTTATTTTACCTAATGGTGCCTCACCACATCATTATAGCTTACATCCTAGTGATTTTCAACGCATTCGTCAGGCTGATCTATTAATTTGGATAGGTCCAGATATGGAATATTTTCTGAAAAAATCAGTTTCACAATTACCTGTACAAAGAACTCTATCTTTGGGAGATTTAAGTAGTATTCAATCTTTATTGATCCGAGATAATAACCATAGTAATTATAACTTACATTTATGGTTATCTCCATCAATTGCACAAGAAATAGCAATTGCTATATATAATAAATTATTAATTATAATACCTAATAAAAAACATCAATTAAAGATTAATTTAATTAAATTTCTAGATAATCTATCAAAGATAGATATAAAAATCCGCCAGAGATTATTACCTCTACACGGTAGAGGTTATTTTACTTTTCATGATGCTTATCGTTACTTTGAAAAATTTTATGGGTTATCATCATTAGGATATTTTACAGTAAATTCTGAAATTCAACCTGGAGCAAAACATTTAAATCAAATTAGGCAAAAATTAATTGAAAAAAAAGCTATTTGTATTTTTATTGAACCACAATTTCAACCTGCAGTAGTTAACACTGTTACACGTGGAATAAAAGTACGAAAGAGCATTTTAGATCCATTAGGAATTAATTTAGAAATTAATCAATTTAGCTATATAAACTTGATTTCACAATTATCAATACAGTATTCAAAATGTCTTAAATAAGAAGATTAGTATTATATAATATTCTTTCTAAATATCAATCATCAGGATATAAGATATGAATCAGTTAGATGCTTTAAAAAGATATACTAAAATTGTAGTGGATAGTGGTGATATTGAATCGATTTGTCTTTATCGTCCAATTGATGTAACCACCAATCCTTCATTAATTTTAAAAGCTGCTATGATGCCACAGTATCAGCATCTTGTTGAAGATTCGGTAAAATCTGCTAAAAATCATGAACATACTAAAGAAAAACAATTAATTCATGCTATTGATAAAATAGCGGTTAATGTAGGTATTGAGATACTGAAGAATATCTCTGGTAGAATTTCTACAGAAATAGATGTACGGCTATCTTTTAATACTAATAGGTGTATTGAAAAAGCGTTACAATTAATACATATGTATAAAGAAGAAGGTATTGATGCTTCTCGTGTCCTTATTAAGTTAGCTTCTACATGGGAAGGAATTCGGGCGGCAGAAATTTTAGAACAACAAGGTATTCATTGTAATATGACACTTTTATTCTCTTTTGCTCAGGCGCGTGCTTGTGCAGATGCTGGAGTTTTTCTGATTTCTCCATTTGTAGGTCGTGTTTCTGATTGGTATTTATCACGTAAATTAATTTTTGATTTTAATGGAAATAATGATCCCGGTGTAAAATTTGTTCGTAGAATTTTTAATTACTATAAAAAACATCATTATCCTACTGTTATTATGGGTGCGAGTTTTCGTACTACTGAGCAGATTATTGCATTAACTGGATGTGACTATTTGACTATTTCACCATTATTACTTCAACAGCTTGAGAAAAACCAAGCTGAAATTCAACCCCAATTAATATATCCTACTAAAATTTACTCTCCTCCAGTAAAGATTTCTGAATCTTTTTTTAGATGGCAGCATAATGAAGACGCTATGGCAGTTGAAAAATTATCTGAAGGGATACGTCAATTTGCTAACGATCAACGTCAATTAGAATCTATATTTTTAAAATCTTTAATCTAGATTAGATATTAAGATTGATAATCATCTTAAGATGATCAATCAATATGGATTGATGATAGATTTCTTTTTATGTAAATAAAACCATCCTATAATTAATATTATTGATATTAATGGAATTGATGCTATAGTTAATGTTCCATTAGGATAGTCAAATATCATTGATACTAAAATTCCTACTAAAAATAATAAAGTCAACCAAGAAGTAAAAGGAGCTAGCGGTAATTTAAATTTAACTGGTTTAGCTTTTCCTTCTTGAATGGCTTTTCTTAATTTCATTTGACATATGATGATGAATGCCCATGAAGTTATGATACCTAATGAAGCTAGATTTAATATCATCTCAAATATTTTTGAAGGAACATAATAATTTAAGACTACACCAATAATATAAATTATTATTGTTAACATAATTCCACTAGAAGGTATATTTTTACGATTGATTTTTGACATAAATGCCGGCGCAGATCCACCCATTGATAATGAGTGAAGTATTCTTCCAGTAGAATATAATCCTGAATTTAGACTAGAAAGTGCGGCCGATAATACTACAATATTCATAATATTGTTCGCATAAGGTATTCCTAATTTACTAAAAAAAGTTACAAAAGGACTTTGATTAGCTTGATAATCATTCCATGGTAATAACAATACTAATAAAATTATTGATCCAACGTAAAAAATACTAATACGCCAAATAACATTATTAATAATTTTTGGGAATATTGTAATTGGATCTTGACATTCACCAGAAGTAATTCCTAGTAGTTCAATCGCCGCAAAAGCAAAAATAACTCCTTGGATTAATACAATGGCGGGTAATATACCATGTGGAAATAATCCACCATTATCAGTAATCAGATGTAATCCCGTAGGATTACCAGCCAGAGATCTTCCAGTAACTACAAAAAATGTTCCTATTATTAAAAATAAAGTGATCGCTACTACTTTTATTAAAGAAAACCAATATTCAATTTCAGCAAACCATTGAACCCCAATAAGGTTTATTGAACCTACTATAGCAAGGGCAGCAAGTGCAAATATCCACTGTGGTATATTACTAAAAATTTCCCAATAATGCATATAAACAGCTATTGCAGTAATATCTACAATACCAGTCATAGCCCAGTTCATAAAATACATCCAACCTGCTACATAAGATGCTTTTTCACCTAAAAACTCCCGGGCATAAGAAACAAAACTACCACTTGCCGGACGATGTAATACTAATTCTCCTAAAGCCCGCAAAATAAAAAATGAAAAAATGCCGCAGACTAAATATACTAGTGCTAAGGATGGTCCAATAAGTTGTAATCTTGCTCCAGATCCTAAAAATAGTCCAGTTCCAATAGATCCTCCTATAGCTATCATCTGTACTTGACGATGACCTATAATTTTTCTATAACCTGCATCATGTGATTTTAACCAATGTTTTTTTGCTGCTAGATGTTTAAGGTTAATTTCTTTTGTTTTTAAATTTTTATGAATTTTCACTATTTAATATTTAATTAATAATTTTTATATAATAAGCAGATATTCTTTAAACATAGATGATTTTTAAGGAGATTAAATTTACCTTAATGGTACTCTAAAATAGAGATTATGATAAATTTTCAACAAGATAAGATATTTATGGAAATCTGTCAAAAAAACTCTTAAGCTCATTTAATTCTATATTTTAGAATATAAGTTAAAATGTCCTGTCCAGTTATTGAACTAACTAAACAACTAATTAGTTGTCCATCTATCAGTCCAGATGATGCTGGTTGTATGGTAATATTAATGTCAAGATTAAGTAAGATTGGATTTAAAATTGAAAAGATGAATTTCAATAATACCTCCAATTTTTGGGCTTGGCATGGACAAAAAGAAGGTGATACTTTAGTTTTTGCTGGACATACTGATGTAGTTCCAAGTGGTAATTTAGATAATTGGATTTCTCCACCTTTTGTAGCTCAGATTCGTGATGGTATGTTATTTGGTAGAGGAGCCGCAGATATGAAAGGAGCATTAGCAGCGATGATAGTTGCTACTGAACGTTTTATTAGTTTTAATCCTAATCATCAAGGTCGTCTAGCATACTTAATTACTTCTGATGAAGAATCCAACGCTACTGATGGTACTATTAAAGTCGTTAACACCTTATTTTCTCGCAATGAACATTTTAATTATTGTTTAATTGGAGAACCTTCTAGTAATTATATTCTAGGTGATACTATTAAATATGGACGACGTGGATCACTTACAGCTGATCTAATTATTTATGGTATTCAAGGACATGTAGCATATCCACATTTAGCAGATAACCCAATACATAGAATCATACCTATGCTTTTAGATATATTAAAAATTGAATGGGATCATGGAAATCAATTCTTTTCTCCAACTAATTTACAGATTACTAATCTTCAGACTGATAATCCTATAAATAATATCATACCTGCTAAATTAGCTGCAAAATTTAATTGGCGTTTTGGAAATGAAATCAATGATCAGTTTATTCGACAACATACTGAAAGGTTATTAGAACGTTACAATTTAAATTATACAATAAACTGGCAATTATCTGGCAAACCGTTTCTAACTAAATCTGGAAAGTTAATAGATATTGTAGTTAATGTGGTGAAAAAAATTACAGGAATTGAACCTAATCTTTCAACAACCGGAGGTACTTCTGATGGTCGTTTTATTAAGCGTATATGTACAGAATTAGTTGAATTAGGATTAGTTAATCTTAGTATTCATAAAATTAATGAATATGTTAAAATAGAAGATCTACAGCTTTTAAGTATTATATACCAAAATATAATCACCAAACTACTGGTTTGATAACCTCTCATATAATTATGAGTACTACTACTTTAGTAGTAATATTATTAATTTTATTTAATGTAGTAAAGAAAAATCGGCGATTCTTATAAATAAGGTTTTTAATTTATTTAATATTGTTAATCGATTAATTCTCATTTCTTTATCAGGTGTATTAATGATAACTTTATTAAAAAAATTATTAATTAAATTATTACTTTTTACTATTTCTAGTAATGCTTTTTGGTAATTATATTCAATAATATACGGTTGGATGTTTTTATTGATTATATTAATTGCATTTACAAGCTCTATTTCTTCATTTTCTCTTAATAAAGATACATTGATCTGGGGAGTAAGTTTATCTTTAGATTTTTTTAAAATATTAGTAATTCTTTTATTAATCCTTATTAAAGTTGTATAAATTTTAGAAATTTGACTAATAGATGACATTGCTTCTATGCGAGCATGAAAATCTATTGGACAAGTAGGACGACAAACTAAAATTGATTTAATAATATCATTATTATATCCTTGTTTAAGATACCAAGTTCTATATCTACCCATAATAAAATTCATGACATCATTAATAACATTAATATTATTTAGTTTTTTATTATAAATATTTACTGATACTTCTATTAGCCAATTTAAATCTAAAGAAATTTTTTTATCAATAATAATGCGAATTAAACTAAGGGCATGACGACGTAAAGCAAAAGGATCTCTATCACCTTGGGGTGAGATTCCAATACCAATCAGACCGGTTAGATTATCTATTTTATCTGCAATCGCTAATAGACAACCTTCTATATTAGAAGGAAGCTTATCAACTTTATTACTGGGGAAATATTGTTCTTTTAATGCGCGAGCCACCGATTGATCTTCACCATCTAAAAGTGCATAGTGCATACCTACTATACCTTGTAAGGTTGGAAATTCAAAAACCATTTTAGTTACTAGATCACATTTAGATAATAATCCGGCACGTAGCGCACGATTAGGATGTATATCAATTTTTATACAAATTAAATAGATTAATTTTTGTAAACGGTTAGTTTTATCAAGCATAGTTCCCAGTTTATCTTGAAAGATCACTTTTTCTAAATAAGGAAGATAATCTTCTAGTTTTTTTTTTCTATCAATATTAAAAAAAAATCTGGCATCTACTAATTTAGTATGCAAAACTCTTTGATTTCCATTAATAATTTTTTGAGGATCTTTTGATTCTAAATTAGTAACAAAAATAAATTTAGGTAATAATTTACCATTAGAATCATATATAGGAAAATAATGTTGATTTATTTGTATAGTATATAATATTATACTTGGTATATCTAAAAATTGTTCATCAAAAGATGAAGTTAATATAACTGGCCATTCTACTAATGAGGTTACTTCTTCTAACATATTTTCATTAAAAGAAACTTTTCCTCCAATTTTTAATGCAGCTAATTGTATCTCATCACGAATTTTATTTTTACGTAATTCATAATCCGCGATTACTTTTCCTTTACTTATCAGTAATTGTTGATATTGATCAGCAGAATTTATATTAAATTTGATATCTCCCATGAATCGATGGCCAAGAATAGTTCTTGAAGATTCAATTCCAAAAATTTTTGCGGGAATTACTTCTTCACCTAGTAGTAAAGTAATTGTATGAATAGGACGAATAAAGTTGAGATTATCAGATCCCCATCTCATCGAATTGTGATCTGATAATTTTATTAATGCTGTTTCTACTATTTTACTAAGAATAGTGTTGAGTAAAATTTTATTTTTATTAAAATTATTATCTAAATCTATCTTTGGTATAATTGGATCTATTTGGTCTATTGTTATTGCTATACGACGCGGTGATGCAAACCATTTTATATTTCCATGTAATACTAAAGCATCTTTTAATTGATTGGTAATATTTTTAGTAAAATTTTCAGCAAGATTACGAAGTGCCTTAGCTTTAAAAGGTAATTCCTCGGTACCAATTTCTACTAAGAATGTTTTTTTATTCATATTAATTATTTTTACATCTAGGAAAACCTAATTTTTTTCGGTAATTATAATATACTGTCATCACCATCTTTGTTAATTTTCTAATTCTTAGAATATATTCTTGTCTTTCAGTAGTCGAAATAACTTTTCGGGATTCTAGCAAGTTAAAGCTATGTGCAGCTTTTAGCAATAGTTCGTAAGCCGGAACTGGTAAGGGATTTTCCAGATTCAATAATCTTTCTGCCTCTTTTTCATATTGATTAAACCAGATTAATAAAAGATTAATATCTGCTTGTTCGAAATTATAAACAGATTGTTCAAATTCATTTTGAGAAAATAATTCTCCATAAGTATAAGTAGTATTACTATTTTTATCTCTTGCCCAGATAATATCATAAATATTATCTATATGTTGAAGATACATAGCTAAACGTTCTAATCCATAAGTTATTTCAGTCATAACAGGTTTACATTCTATACATGCTACTTGTTGAAAATAAGTAAATTGAGTAATTTCCATACCATTTATCCAAACTTCCCATCCAATACCCCAAGCGCCTAATGTAGGATTAGCCCAATTATCTTCTATAAATCGTATATCATTAACTTGTGGATCAATACCTAATGAAAATAGTGAATTAAGGTATAAATCTTGAATATTATTAGGTGATGGTTTAATAATAACCTGAAATTGATAAAAATGTTGTAATTTATTAGGATTTTTGCCATAACGGCCATCATTTGGACGTCTAGAAGCTTGAACATAAGCAGCACTAACTGGTTCAGGACCGATGGCCCATAAGCAAGTTACCGGATGAGAAGTTCCAGCACCTACTTCTAAGTCTAGTGGTTGAATCAGAAGACAACCTTGAGCACTCCAATAATTTTGAAGTAAGAGAATTATTTCTTGAAAAGAAGTTGCTAGAGATTCTTTCATTAGATTCAATAAACAAGTAAAACCTCTGTTATTACTAACAGAGGTTTGATCAATACCATGGATGTTGGATGATATTAAATATCTTACTTACATCATACCACCCATACCACCCATACCACCCATACCACCACCAGCGGTATGATTAATATCTGGTTTATCATCTTTAGGTAATTCAGTAACCATACATTCTGTAGTAATCATCAATCCAGCTACTGAAGCCGCATATTGTAATGCTGAACGAGTAACTTTAGTTGGATCTAAAATTCCCATATTTAACATATTTCCATAAGCTTCTGATGAAGCATTATAACCAAAATTACCATCACCGGCTTTTATTTTATTAGCAATGACTGATGGTTCTTCTCCAGAGTTAGCTACTATTTGACGTAGTGGTGCTTCCATTGCACGTTGTGCAACACGAATTCCCATATTTTGATCTTCATTTGCACCTTTTAGAGAAGAAATCTTTCCAGCAGCACGTACTAAAGCAACGCCTCCACCAGCAACTACACCTTCTTCAACTGCCGCACGTGTTGCATGTAATGCATCTTCAACTCGAGCTTTTTTCTCTTTCATTTCAACTTCCGTTGCCGCACCAACTTTGATAACCGCAACACCACCAGCCAATTTAGCAACCCGTTCCTGTAGTTTTTCACGATCATAATCAGAAGTAGCTTCTTCGATTTGTTGACGAATTTGAGCAATACGTCCTTGAATAGCCGATTCTTGACCAATGCCATCAATAATAGTAGTTGTATCTTTATTAATCACTACCCGCTTGGCTTGTCCTAAATCTTCTATGGTAGTTTTTTCTAAATCTAGTCCAATTTCTTCAGAAATTACGATAGCTTTAGTTAAAATACCAATATCTTGCATCATTGCCTTACGACGATCACCAAAACCTGGAGCCTTGACAGCAGCTACTTTAACAATACCACGCATATTATTAACTACTAATGTAGCAAGTGCTTCTCCTTCTACATCTTCTGCTATCAGTAGTAATGGTTTACTTGATTTTGCCACAGCTTCTAATATGGGTAGCATCTCTCTAACATTAGAAATTTTTTTATCAACTAATAGAATTAAAGGATTTTCTAGTTCTATAGTGCCATTTTCTGGCTTATTGATAAAGTAAGGAGATAGATAACCGCGGTCAAATTGCATTCCCTCAACAACATCTAGTTCATCTTGTAAACCGGTACCTTCTTCAACAGTAATAACACCTTCTTTTCCTACTTTTTCCATAGCATCTGCAATAAGTTTACCTACACTATCATCTGAATTAGCTGAAATTGTACCAACTTGAGCAATAGCTTTATAATCTGAACATGGAACAGAAATCTTCTTAAGTTCTTCAACAGCTGCAATTACTGCCTTATCAATTCCTCTTTTTAAATCCATAGGATTCATTCCTGCAGCAACTGCTTTTAATCCTTCATTAACAATAGACTGAGCTAATACAGTTGCAGTAGTTGTTCCATCACCTGCAGCATCATTTGCTTTAGATGCTACTTCTTTTACCATCTGTGCTCCCATATTTTCAAACTTATCTTCGAGTTCGATTTCGCGTGCAACAGTAACACCATCTTTAGTAATAGCAGGTGAGCCAAAGGATTTATCTAACACAACATTCCGACCTTTTGGTCCAAGAGTAACTTTTACTGCATCAGCTAATATATTAACTCCACGCATCATTTTTACACGTGCTTCATTACCAAACTTTACATCTTTAGCTGCCATTGTTATGTTTCCTTCAATTCATTTATTAGTGATTAATTTTCAACAATCGCTAATATGTCGCTCTCTGACATGATTAACACTTCTTCATTATCAATTTTTTCAGTTTTTACACTATAACCATCATTAAAAATGATAGTATTACCAACTTTGACATCCAAAGGCTTGGTTTCTCCGCTTTCAAGAATGCGACCCTTTCCTACTGCTAATACTTCACCACGAGTAGATTTAGCGGCGGCAGAACCAGTCAGCATGATGCCTCCGGCAGATTTGGATTCTACTTCTTTACGCTTAACAATAACCCGATCATGCAATGGACGAATTTTCATTAATAAATCTCCTTTAGGAAGTCCAATTTTAGGTTAATACCGGACTATTTGGCTTCCGGCCTCATCATTTATCGAAATGGGGGTGATTTTTATCTCTTCAAGGGGGAAAATTAGAATAATTTATAATTGCCAACTGATTAATGATTCATATTAATGATGCCAATATCTAAAAAATGAATGATATACTATATATTATATTGTTTTATATATTGATTATCAGTTTTAATCAAATTAACATCAATTAATATTTATTAGAGATTATTATTATTAAATAATAATCTTAACAAAAGATAGCTAGATTTTATGTAAATAATAATCAGTTAGTAAGAAGGTTATCATGGTAAAATGTATGCGTCACGAAGAAGATTTATTAGGTCAAAGGGAAATTCCATTAAATGCCTATTATGGAATACATACTTTACGTGCCATAGAAAATTTCTGTATAAGTAATAACAAGATTAGTGATATTCCTGAATTTATTCGTGGGATGGTAATGGTAAAAAAAGCTGCGGCATTAGCAAATCAACAATTAAAGACCTTACCACAAAATATTTCTCATATTATCATTCAAGCATGTGATGAAATACTTCATCATGGTAAATATATGGATCAATTTCCAATTGATGTTTATCAAGGTGGTGCCGGTACTTCAGTAAATATGAATACTAATGAAGTATTGGCTAATATTGGTCTTGAATTAATGGGTCATCAAAAAGGAGAATATCAATTCTTACATCCTAACGATCATATTAATAAATGTCAATCAACCAATGATGCTTACCCTACCGGTTTTAGGATTGCAGTGTATACTTTAATTTTAAAATTAGTAGAATCTATAAATAATTTGAGAAAAGGTTTGAATAAAAAGTCATCAGAATTTCAAAATATTTTGAAAATGGGAAGAACACAGTTACAAGATGCCGTACCTATGTCATTAGGACAAGAATTTTATGCTTTTCAAATTCTTCTAAAAGAAGAAATTAAAAACATTTTACAAACTAGTGCTTTATTATTAGAAGTTAATTTAGGAGCTACTGCAATTGGTACGGGGTTAAATACCCCTCCGGGTTATCAGCAATTAGCTGTAAGAAAATTAGTAGAAGTTACTCAGTTTCCTTTTGTTCCTGCTGAAGATCTTATTGAAGCGACTTCGGATTGTGGTGCTTATGTTATGGTGCATAGTACCTTAAAACGTCTTGCGGTAAAATTATCAAAGATTTGTAATGATTTACGACTTTTATCTTCAGGACCTAGAGCAGGATTAAATGAAATTAATTTACCTCAATTACAGGCAGGTTCATCTATTATGCCTGCTAAGGTTAATCCAGTACTACCTGAAGTAGTAAATCAAATATGTTTTAAAGTAATTGGAAATGATTTTTGTATAACTTTAGCTTCAGAAGCAGGACAATTACAATTAAACGTTATGGAACCAATTATTAGCCAAGCTATGTTTGAATCTATACAAATTCTTACCAAAGCATGTTTTACTCTATTAGAAAAATGTATTAATGGTATTACTGCTAATAAATCAATATGTGAAGGTTATGTTTTTAATTCGATTGGAATTATAACTTATCTTAATCCTTACATAGGTCATCATAATGGTGATCTTATTGGTAAAATTTGTACTGAAACCGGTAAAAGTGTTCGTGAAGTTATATTGGAACGGGGTTTATTAACTGAAAGTGAATTAGATGATATCTTATCTACAAAGAATCTAATGCACCCAGTTTATAAAGCTCAATTATATGATAAAAAATCATAATAAAATATCCCACGAGAATAATTTTATCTCGTAGGATATTTTTATTAATTTTATTGCATGACTAAATAAATTGTTGTATCTCCACGTAAAACATTGAGTACTAATATTGATGGTTTAGAATCTATAATTTGGCGTAATTCTGTTAAATTTCTAACATCATGTTGATTAATACTGAGTAGAATATCTCCTTTCATTAAACCAATGCGGGATGCAAGAGTATGTGGTTTAACATTATCAACTTTTATTCCTTTTTTTCCTTCAATATTACTTAGAATGGCACCTTTAAGACCAGTATAAATCCTTTTGGAATCTAATCGATTTGGTACCCTGGGTTGTAATTCTACTTGTACTTGAATTGGTTTTCCATCTCTTAATAATCCTAGTGATATTTTGCTACCAACAGGTAAGGTACCAATTTGTGCACGAAGTTCCGCAAAACTCGAAATTTTTTTCCTATTAATTGAAATAATTACATCTCCAGCTTTAAGACCTGCTTTAAAGGCAGAAGATTTAGGAATTACTTGACTGACAAACGCACCGCGTTGAACACCTATATTCATGGTAGTTGCTAATTCAGAATTCAATTCGGTTCCTCTAATGCCTAATTCTCCTCTTTTGACGTGGCCAAAATCTACCATTTGTAAGGTAAGATTTTTTACCATATTACTAGGAATTGCAAAACCAATACCGATATTACCACCATCTGGTGCTAAAATTGCTGTATTAATCCCAATTAATTGACCTCTTAAATTAACTAAGGCTCCACCAGAATTACCCCGATTTATAGCTGCATCTGTCTGAATAAAATCTTCATAATTATCAGTATTTAATCCACTACGACCTAACGCGGAAATAATTCCAGCAGTTACTGTTTCTCCTAATCCATACGGATTACCAATCGCGACTGAATAATCTCCTACATGGAGATTATCAGAATCAGCAAATTGAATTTCAGTTAAATTTTGAAAATCTTTAAGTTGAATTAAAGCAATATCCGTGCGAGGATCCTTACCAATTACTGTAGCTAGATATCTTCGTCCATCATTCAGTTGTACCTGAATTTTTGTAGCATGATTAATCACATGATGATTTGTAACAACATAGCCTTTTTTTGCATTAATAATCACTCCTGATCCTAATGCACTAAAATTTTCTTGTTGCTGTATGTCATCATCATTTCTTTCAGTTTGGCAGAATGGAGAATCTTGAAATGGCGACCATTCTTGACAAAATGGAAAACTGTTTCCAAAACCAAAAAATTGGTGAAATTGTGGAGGTAATTTTGGATAATGAGTAATAGTACTACCCTCTACATTAATACTTACTACCGAAGGCATAACTTGAGTTAACATTGGTGCTAAACTTGGTATTTGCTGGTAAATAGTAGTAGTTAGATAATCATTTGCTGATATTTCAGTAAATGTAGCAATTGCCATCATTAAACCTAAGGCAATCATGCTAATAGTTAATCCATTTTTTTTCATTTTTTTACTTAATCTTATTTAAGAAAACTGCATAAAAGCAGAAGAATGCTATTATTATAAAGTAAGGATAAAATTCTGTCTTGAGATTTCTAAAAAAATCCTAAATAATTAATTTATATATTACTTTAGTAAGGACTAAAAGATAATCCACAACTACAAGTAATTTTTGTATTAGGATTATTAACTATAAAACGTGATTCCTGTAATTGCTCTATATAATCTATTGAACTTCCTATTAAATATTGTAAACTCATAGAATCAATGACAATATTAATTCCTGATTTTTTAATGATACAATCATCCGATTTAACTTTTTCATCAAATAAAAAACCATATTGAAATCCACTACAACCACCTCCTTGAATATATATTCTTAATTTTAGATTAGTTTTTTTTTCTTTTAAAATTAAATCTTTAATTTTACTGATAGCTGCTGAAGTAAAATTTAAAGGAAATTTAACAGTATCTATTATCATCAAATAATAACCTAAATTATTAGTAAGTTTACTTATGTAATTTCATTAAATCTTTTTAAGAAGATTTAATTTATATTCTATTGATTCAAACAAATTAATGAAGGATTATTAGTCCATATAGGAATACTAATCCATTTATCTCGTATATCACAACAAATTTTTCCATTAAGTGTAATATTGATCATTGATATTTGATCTGGTGGAAAAATTATTAAGGGTAATGCGGTTCTTATCTTTAGATAACGGCTATATAATTTTAGAGCCCCAGTTGCTCCATATAATTTAGTTGATTCATTATGATCTCGTCCAATCCATACTACTACTACTTCTTTACCATCTATCCCAGCAAACCAACTATCACGTAAATCATTAGTTGTACCAGTTTTCGCTGCTAAGTTATAATTAATAAATTCTTTGCCTAAAATTCTGGCAGTGCCCCTAATAACAATCTGTTGCATTGCATATAAGGTTAAATAATTTGCTTGTATTGATACGACCTTTTCAGATTGTCGAAGATTTTCATATAAGATGGTATCTTTTTCATTAACTACATAAACTAGAGTAGATAAGATAGATCTTAGTCCACCATTAGCAATAGTTTGATATATTTGTGTGACTTCAAGTGGAGTAAGATTAATTGCACCTAATAATAAAGAAGGAACTTTAGTAATTTGATTTTTAGATACTCCTAAACGAATTAACATTTCGGTAACTCGATTAATTCCTATTGATAATCCTAAATTTACAGTAGGAATATTTAAAGAATGTATTAATCCATCAAGTAACATTACACGATTACCTATTGAATAATCATTATTATGAGGTTTCCAAATTTGTTTAGAAGATATTTCTAATTCTATAGGATTATCATTGATCCAGGTATTTAATCGATATCTCTCCGGATAACTTAATGCACTGAGGTAAATCGCTGGTTTTACTAATGATCCAATAGAACGTTTAGCATTCAAAGCCCTATTATATCCTGCAAACTGTGGAATGGCTCCACCAATGATAGTGCGGATTTCCCCAGTTAACCGATCTACTACTACTAAAGCTGTTTGTAAATCCGGTAATTTATATTTTTGCCGCAAAAATGGAATACCTTCTGTTATTGCTTCTTCTGCAGCAAATTCTGATGATGGATCTAAGGTGGTAAAAATTTTTAATCCCGATAACTTATGAATATTAATTTTTAATTTAGATTGCAATTCTAAATTTAATTGCTGCATAAAAGCAGGAGTAGCCGTAATGAAATTAGTTTCAGATTTTATTTTAATTGGAATTTTGACAAATTTTTCATATAAGTATTGATCAATAATATGATTTTTGTGTAAAACATGCAAAATAAGATTGCGTCTTTTTAATACTAATTTAGATTGATGCCATGGATTATATAGAGATGCCCCTTTAACCATAGCTACTAATAAAGCCTGTTGTTCTAATGTTAATTCATTAAGAGGACGACCAAAATAATAAATACTAGCTAACGGGAATCCATGAATTTGTTCTCCATTTTTTTGTCCAAAATAAACATTATTAAGATACAATTCTAAAATACGATCTTTACTATAACGTGCACTCATAATTAGTGCCATATAAATTTCATTTAATTTACGCCAGAGAGTACGTTTATTATTTAGAAATAAATTTCTCACGAGTTGTTGTGTAATTGTACTACCACCCTGTATGGTTTTGCCCGCTATGAAGTTAACCATGAAAGCCCGAACCATAGCAAAAACACTAATACCTGAATTATAATAGAAAGAACTATCTTCTGTAGTTAGTAGTAGTTTTACTAATAAATCTGGAAAATTCTTTCGTGGAATAAAAAATCGTTGCTCACCATTAGGTGATTTCCAGATATTAATTAAAATCGGATCAATGCGGATATTAGCAAAATAATGTCCATTATCTATATTGCGAATGGTCTTTAAGATACTACTTTCAAATGTCAAACATGCATGAATTTCTTTTTCCCATTTATCTGGAAATCTAAATGGTCTACGAAATATTTCAATACTGTTATTATTAACAATAAATTCTCCAGGTAACGCTATTTTCAATACTTTGCGATACTGATTATGGACAAGAATATTAATAATATTTTCTTTATGACTAATATCTATACTAAGATTGACTATCCGACTATATACTACTGCTGGAAATTGCCAAACATTACCATTAATTTTATGTCGAATTTTTATATCTAATTTAATACCATATATTATAAATGAGATTACTAACAAAATATTAATTAAAATTAATAACAGGTTTATTTTATATTTATTGGTAGATAATATAGCTTTATTAAGCATAATAGTTAAAAATAATTATATTAAATGATACTAAAATTAATTAAAAAATATTATATAATATTTTAACTAGTAAAGATTTTGGAATATAAAATTCCTCTCTTAAAATTGAGAAATTATCTACTTTTATTAGTAAATAGTTTTGCTATATTCTTATATTAAAGATCTCTTAATTTTATTATGCGAGGATAAATAATATGCTAGAAGGTAAATTAAGAACAGTATCTTCTTTGAGTATTCTTTCTATTGCCGGGGTTGAACCTTATAAAGAACAACCTAGTGAAAAATATATGAATGAAGCACAGTTAATTCATTTTAAGAAAATACTTAATGCCTGGTGTAATCAACTTAAAGGAGAAACTGATCGCACTAATATCCTTCATATGCAAGAAGAAACTATTAATTTTCCCGATCCAGTTGATAGAGCAGTTCAAGAAGAGGAATTTAGTTTAGAATTAAGAACTCGTGATCGTGAGCGTCAGTTGATTAAAAAAATAGAACAGACCTTAAAAAAAGTAGAAAATGCCAATTTTGGATATTGTGATTGCTGTGGAGTTGAAATTGGTATTCGTCGTTTAGAAGCTCGCCCTACAGCTGATCTTTGTATTGATTGTAAAACTTTAGCAGAAATTCGTGAAAAACAGAAAGCTGGAATATATTAATTAGAGCTAAATATAACAGAAGTAATTTTGTTATATTTAGAAATATATAATCATATGAATAGAGTATATCTTGCATTAGGTAGGAATCTGAATAATCCTGTAAAACAAGTTAATATTGCCTTGGATGCTTTATCAAAAATTAATAATACTAATCTAATTAAGGTATCTAATTTTTATCGTACTTTACCATTAGGATCGTTAAATCAAAAAGATTATCTTAATGCGGCGGTAGCAATGGATACTAATCTCCAACCACAAGAATTATTGAAGAAAATTAATCAAATTGAATTAAAACAAGGACGTATAAGAACCATTAATCGCTGGATTCCCCGAATAATAGACATAGATATAATGTTATATGGTAATTTAATAATTAATACCAATAGTTTAGTAATTCCTCATTATGCTATGAATAATCGAGCTTTTATGTTAGTACCTTTACTTGAAATAGCACCTGAAGTTATTTTGCCTGATGGAATTTCCATAATCAGAAGATTAAAAAATTTAGATACTAATAAGATTAATTTATGGTAATTTAATTTCTTAATCCATAACCTTGCTGAATTAAATACCATACTAATATATAAAATATCACTATGAGAGATAGTAAAACTAATAAAGACCAAATTAAAGAAATATCACTAATTCCTAAAAAACCTAAACGAAATCCACTAATCATATATACTAAAGGATTTATTACTGATAGTTTTTTCCAGAAAGGTGGTAATAAAGTCAGTGAATAAAATACTCCTCCAAGATAGGTTAAAGGTGTTAAGATAAAGGTAGGAATTAAACTGATATCATCAAAACTCTTTGCAAAGAGAGCATTTAACAATCCTGCTAAAGAAAACATTACCACAGTTAATAATAATGTAGATAAGATTATTAACCAAGAGTAAACATGAAATTGTACAAAAAATAATGATACTATGGTCACTAATAATCCCACACAAATACCTCTTATTACCCCACCACCTATATATCCAAAAATAATGATATGTGTAGGAACAGGTGCTACTAATAATTCTTCAATATTACGTTGAAATCTAGCACTAAAAAAAGATGAAGCGACATTAGTATAAGCATTAGAAATTACTGCCATCATGATTATTCCTGGAACAATGAATTGTATATAACTAACTCCTTGAATCTTATCTATTTTATTTCCAATAAAATTACCAAATATTATTAAATATAAAGACATAGTAACCACAGGTGGCATAAGGGTTTGAATCCATATGCGAGTAAAACGACTAATTTCTTTACTCCATATTGTTTTTAAAGCAATCCAATATAATTTATTCATTTACTTTGTATATTCTTAGGATGTTGCATGAATTCTAAAAATAATGCTTCCAGTCTATTAGCTTGATTACGCATACTTAATACCTGTATTCCTTGTGCACTTAACTGATTAAAAATACTATTTAATCCTTGCTCTCGCTGCACTTGTACTTCTAAAGTACCAGTATCGATAATTTTATATTGATAACCATTTAATTTAGGTACTGGAGATTGCTTATCCAAATCGAGAATAAAAGATTCTGTTTTAAGTTTTGAAAGTAATTCTTTAATTGAAGTATTTATAATTAGTAGTCCTTGTTGAAGTATTCCGATATTTCTACATAATATTTCGGCTTCCTCTAAATAATGTGTAGTTAGAATAATAGTTGTTCCGCATTTATTAATTTTATCCAAAAATTTCCAGATTAAATGACGAATTTCAACATCAACTCCAGCCGTGGGTTCATCTAAAATTAGTAATTTAGGACTATGAATTATAGCACGTACAATCATTAAACGACGTTTCATTCCTCCAGAAAGAAGTCGTGCAGATTGGTAACGTTTATCCCATAAACCAAGTTCGGTTAAATATATTTTAGCTTTAATGATCGCATCGGTTTTTTTTATACCATAATAACCAGCTTGATTAACTATAATTTGTAAAACTGTCTCAAATTGATTAAAATTAAATTCTTGTGGGACTAAACCCAGTAATCGTTTAGCATTGACCATCTGATCTTGTAAATCATAACCAAAAATTTTTATTCTACCAGTAGTTTTATTTATTAATGAACTAATAATTCCTAAAATGGTCGTTTTACCAGCTCCATTATGACCTAAAAGTGCATAAAAATCTCCTGAACTCACTTTTAAATTAATACCTTTGAGTGCTCTAATATTATTTGGATATCTTTTTTCAAGTTTTTTGATTTCTAGTGCATAGTTCATAAGCTGATGATCAATGAATATTGATTCAATAATTATTAATAAGACGTTAATTTTAATTTAAGATTTTTCCAATATATGGAAGATATCTATAACATTGTGCATAGTCAATTCCATATCCCACTACAAATTCATCATCAATTTCAAAACCTACCCAATATGCATGAATATATACTTCTCGACGTTTTGGTTTATCTAATAAAGTACAAATTAACAAAGAACTAGGAGCTCTTAGAAGAAGAATGTCATATATTGTTTTTAAGGTTTTTCCAGAATCAATAATATCTTCTATTATTAAGACATCTTTACCATAGATATGGTAATCTAAATCTTTACAAATTTGGACATTACCACTGGATTTTTTTTGATTTCCATAACTTGATACAATCATAAAATCAATTTCATGAGCAACAGTTAATTCTCTACATAAATCCGCTATAAATATAAATGATCCTCTTAAAAGACCTACTAATATTAGTTTATTATTACTATTTTTATAGTATTTTGAAATATCTTGTCCTAATTTTATTACTCTATCTTTAATTATCTGTTCGGAAAATATTGGTTCAACGTTGAATATCATATAATATGAAGATAATACTGATGCGAAATTAATCAATTATTTTATTAAATATGATTTTGATATCCAAAATATCATTTTTTTAATTTCAAATTAGGAGTTTATATAAAATATTAATTTTTGGCGATGCTAATTTGAAATTATTTAGGATATCTTATAGATAAGGAAATATCATGGCATTGAATAAAAAATGGTTTGAAATACTTTATCCAAATTTTGGTCAATATTTTTCAGTAGAAAATATTATTTATTATAATAAAAATCTGCAAGAATTAATTATATTTGAGAATAATCCTTTTGGACGTATTCTTGCTCTTGATGGAATTGTACAAACTACTGAACTTGATGAATTTATTTATCATGAAATGCTGACTCATATACCATTATTGAGCTACAATCATCCCAAAAATATTTTAATTATTGGAGGGGGTGATGGTGCAACCTTAAGAGAAGTAACTAAATATAGATCAATTGAAAATATTACTCTAGTAGAAATTGATGAAAATGTAGTAACCTTATGTCGTAAATATTTACCTAAACATAGTGCTAATGCTTTTCTTGATCCAAGATTGACACTAATCATTGATGATGGTCTTACCTTTGTTAAGACTTGTAATAAAATTTTTGATATTATTATTGTAGATCGTACGGATCCTGTAGGACCTGGAATTAGTTTATTTACTACAGAATTCTATAAAAAATGTAGTGAATGTTTACATCAAAATGGGATTTTCGTAGCACAAAATGGCGTTTATTTATTTCAAAATAAAGAGATAATTAATAGCTATTATAATTTGCGTCAATTTTTTTCCGATGTGACTTTTTATCAAGCTAGTATTCCAAGTTACTATGGTGGAATGATGTTTTTTTCTTGGGCAAGTCAAAATCCAAAGTTACGTCAATTTAATCCTAGTATTTTACAAACAAAATTAAATAAGGCAAGTTTATATTGCAAATATTATAATCCAGAGATTCATATTGGTAGTTTTGCAATACCACAATATATATCAAAGATATTATCTAACTAATATAATAAGGATGTACTAAATTGCAAAAGCTCAAACTACATGGCTTTAATAATCTTACTAAAAGCCTAAGTTTTTGTATTTATGATATCTGTTATGCAAAAACAGCGGATGATCGTAAAGCATATATCAATTATATTAATGAGCAATATAATGCAACAAGGTTAACTGAAATTCTTAATGAAACTTCTACCATTATTGGTGCTAACGTATTAAATATTGCTAGACAAGATTATAATCCTCAAGGAGCCAGTGTTACGTTATTAATTAGTGAAGATCCTATTAATATTTTACCAATTGATAATTCTGATCAATCCAGTAATTTATCAAAGGATATTGTATATCATTTGGATAAAAGTCATATATGTGTTCATACTTATCCAGAAAGTCATCCTGAAGCCGGACTATGTACGTTTCGAGCAGATATTGAAGTATCTACTTGTGGGGTGATTTCACCTTTAAAAGCTTTAAATTATTTAATTCATAAATTAGAATCTGATATTGTGACAATTGATTATCGTGTACGAGGTTTTACTAGAGATATCCATGGCATAAAACATTTTATTGATCATGATATCAATTCGATCCAAAATTTTATTACCGAAGATATTCAATTAAGATATGAAATGACCAATGTAAATGTTTATCAAGAAAATTTCTTTCATACTAGGATGATCCTTAAAGAATTTGATTTAAAACATTATTTATTTAATGCATTACCTGAAAATTTAAGTGTTGAAGAATGTCAAAAAATCTCCAGTTTATTATGTAGAGAAATGCGTGAAATTTACTATGGTTGTAATCTTTAATTACCCTGATTTAACTCTCATGAATACCATAAAGTTCATAATTTCTTTAAGCTTACAAATTATGTATATTTTTAACATTTAGTAAATCAGTAATAGTTCCTTGAATAATTTCGGCAGTCCTTCCAATGGATTCATTTAAACTAGGGTGTGCATGAATAGTAAGAGCAATATCTTCGACATCACATCCCATTTCAATAGCTAAGTTGATTTCTCCTAATAATTCACTTCCATTTTTACCAACAATAGCTCCGCCAATAATTTGATTAGTTTCGACATTAAAAATTAATTTAGTTGCTCCTTCAGAACAATCACTAGCAATAGCACGTCCTAAGGCAGTCCAAGGAAATACAGCAATATTATAATTGATACCTAGTTTTTTAGCTTGTCGTTCAGTAATTCCAGTCCATGCTACTTCTGGTTCCGTATATACTACTGAAGGTATAACTTTTGGTTCAAAAAAATGTTTATTTCCAGCAATGACTTCGGCAGCTATATGACCTTCATATATACCTTTGTGTGCTAACATTGGTTGTCCAATAAGATCTCCAATAGCATAAATATGTGGAAGATTAGTACGCATTTGTTTATCAACTATAATAAAACCATGTTGATCTAAATTTATACCTACTAAATTTAGATCAAGTAATTGAGAATTTGGTATTCTACCAACAGCGACTAATATAGCATCATATTGATGAGATGTATAAAATTTTTGAGCATCTTGCATTTTTACTAAGATTCCAGTATTGCTAGATTCTGTAGTAATAATTTTGGTTTCTAACATTAAATTAAATTTTTTACTTATTTGTCGTGTATAAAGATCTACAATATCTTTATCAGTACCAGGTAATAATTGATTTTGGATTTCTACTATATCAATTTTAGATCCTAGAGCATGATAAATGGTACCTATTTCTAAACCGATAATTCCTCCTCCGATAATTAATAATCTTGATGGAATATTTTTTAATTCTAAAGCATCAGTAGAATCCCATACTCTCGGATCATTATAGTCTATAAATGGTAATTTAATCGCACGAGATCCTGTAGCAATGATGGCATGTTCAAATTTAATCTTGGTAATGAAATTATTATTCTTTACTAATAAGGTATTTTCATTATAAAAATTACCCATACCATTTAGTAAAGTTACTTTTCGACGATTTGCCATAAAAGCTAATCCATGTGTTAGTTTCTTTACTACTCCTGCTTTCCAAGAACGAAGTTTATCTAAATTAATAAGAGGTGTATCGCTAATAATTCCATTATTATTAAGTTTTTTTGATTCCTCAATAAAATTAGCTATATTTAATAATGCTTTAGAAGGTATGCATCCTACATTAAGACAAACACCACCTAATGTATCATAACGTTCAACTAAAATTGTCGATAATCCTAAATCTGCACAACGGAATGCTGCAGAATAACCTGCTGGTCCTGCTCCTATTACTACTACTTTAGTAGTAAGATCTTGATTCATATTTAGCCTCTCAAATATTAAATAAGTAATTGATACTATCAATTTTATATAAAGAGATGTGTAATATCTGCCATGATTTATTATTTATATAAGTAATAAATTGTGTACCATTAATAACTTTAGGATCATAAGATAATTTAAGTGATAATATTATTCGAGGTATAAATTTTTTTACGATTCCATAATAATTTAGTTAAAATTTGATAAATATCAATAATAGCAACTTTAGCAGTATTAATAATTGTCTTAACAATTAGCTGTAATCTTACCAAGACTAGATATTGTACTAATAAAAAAAGCAACTACCTTGCCCCTTGCATTTTTATGATGTTAATCTAAGGGTTTCTAGGACGCGCTTTTGATTCATCAATTTAACGTAATAATTCAATATATTATAAATTACTGAAACTAATAATCTATAATGGGTATGAACTGCTAATTTATTCTATAAAGAGTTTCATATAATCTGTTGTAGTAAAATTGCAGGTTCTTCAATTAATTAATTGAGCTATATATGGAATATCTGGCTCATTAGTATTAGGATGGAACCTTTTACAATACTGACAATTTTGATAATTATCAGCGATTTTTACTAAAAGTAGTAACACTATAAAAACCTCACTAGCTATCTGATGATCGCTAGCTAATCTTTAACCCGCAGATCTTATCTGTTGTAACATAGTTCAGCAACCTAAAAGTCATATTTTGCTTAATTTCCCGGCAAGTTTTCTTTGTTGTTAGAAATACCTTTGCGAATATTTTATTACATGCTACTTGGAATCTTAGGTATGATGTATTTTCATTTAACATTGTTAGATAAGAATATATTTTCTAGTTTCTGACCCGTATAGGTGTTGAAAATTATTATGAATAGTGACTAATAATTCATTATTGGCTGGATTATAAGAAATTCCATTAGGAATTAGCATAAATTATGTCGCAAGCTGACTTTATAAATAGACTAAATTACCATCTTCTAACTTATTAGAAGTACAAAATGATTAAAACTAGCTAAAATATGAGTATCTAACTCGCAATTTTTATTGCGAACCTCTGAGAACCATTATAATTAATCTTATAAAGAGATTAATTATTACCAATCTTATATAAATAATTTTTCGAGATTAAAATTGATATTATTAATGAGTATTGCGAAAAAGCTTAATTTGTATTATCTAGAATCAGGTTTGATTAAAATGTCAAAAATACCTAAAATAAATTATACCATTGAATGGTTTTTATCTTATTGTCATATATATAAATATCCCACAAAAAGAATATTATTTAATATAGGAAATAATACTGAAACACTTTACTATATTATCAAAGGAGTTCTGATAAAATTTTTTAAAGATGAAGAAGGTAAGGAAGTTATAATTTCCTATATTAAGAAAGGTGAATTTATAGGTGAATTAGGTTTATTTAAATATGGGATTCTTACTAGTACATGGTTAAAAACTAAAACTAATTGTGAAATTGCTGAAATTTCTTATAAAAAATTTAGAAAAATTCTACAAATCAATCCCAATATTTTAATGTATATTTCTTCACAAATGGCACATCAACTTAATTCTAGTTATGAAAAATTCATTAACTTAGCTTTCTTTAATGTTAAAGGAAGAATTGTACAAACTTTGTTGTTTTTAGCAAAACAACCTGATGCTATGAGTCATCCTGATGGAATACAAATTAGAATTACTAGGCAAGAAATTGGACAAATCGTTGGATGTTCTCGAGAAACTGTTGGTAGAATATTAAAACTTCTAGAAATTAAAAATTTAATTAAAGCTCATGGACAAAACATTATTATTTATGGTAAACGTTAATATTTAGGTAAAATTTATATATCTATGTTATTTTGCATTATATATATATACAGTTATAAGTAAGAATTGATGATATAATGAAGGTATTTTAATAAAAGCTAGATTATCATTAATAAATGATATTTATTATATAAATTAGGTTAAATTGATGCGTTGGATTTTATTAGTTACTGGACCAGTATATGGTACTCAACATGCTACTAGTGCTTTTCGATTTGCTAAAGCGATTATTGCAAATAATCATAAATTATTATGTGTATTTTTTTATGGTGAAGGGATCTCTAATGCTAATCGATTAACTAGTCCAGCAAGTGATGAATTTGATTTAGTAAGAGCTTGGAAAAAACTCCATATTGAACAAGGAGTTAATTTATATGTATGCTCCTCAGCTGCAATGCGGAGAGGATTAATTAATATTAAAACATTTACTAAAAATTTTGATTACAAGAAAAATATTGTTACTAATCTAGAATCTGGTTTTGTTATCACTGGATTAAGTTCATTAGCTAAAACTATTTTACAATGTGATCGATTAGTTCAATTTTAATGAATAGTGTTGCAGTAATTTTTTCTCATTCACCACATGGTAATAGTAGTGGAAGAGAAGGCTTAGATTTAATTTTAGCAACTTTATCTTTTCCGAAAAAACTGGGAGTATTTTTTATTGGAGATGGAGTATTACAATTAAATGTTAATCAACATACCAATCATATCTTATCCCGCAATTATATTTCTACTTTTAAATTATTAGATTTATATAAAATTTCTTCTTATGTATGTTCTGCATCTTTAAATGAAAGAGGATTAAAAATTGAAAATTCACTAATAATTCCAGTTCAGATAGTTTCTGAAAATCAATTACGCATTCTTCTTAATGAATTTAAGATAATTATTAATTTCTGATTATAAAATTGTTACACATATTATTTCATTCTCCTTATTCTTGTGATTTTTCTACATTACTACGAATGTTATCTCCAGATGATGAAATTTTATTATTACAGGATGGAATAATTGCCGCTTTAGAAGGTACTAGTAAATTAAATGATCTCTTAAAATCTTCTGTTAAAATTTTTGTATTAAAAGATGATGTGATAGCTAGAGGTTTATTATCACAAATCTCTTCTTCAATTTTACTAGTTAGTTATAATGAATTCGTAAAGTTAATTGAGCGTCATGTTAATCTAATATCTTGGTAATTAGTCATACTATAGATATAATTGACACAATTATATCTCGTATTTAAAATGAGATTTTTTTATTATATGTTATATAAGTAAACTAAGGGGAAATTTAATGGCAACCGTTAATCAACTAGTTAGAAAAAGAAGGAGGGCCAAGGTTACTAAAACTAATGTTCCAGCACTACAGTCTTGTCCTCAAAAGAGAGGCGTATGTACTCGTGTATATACCACTACTCCTAAAAAACCGAACTCGGCTTTGCGTAAAGTTTGTAGAGTTCGGTTAACTAATGGTTTTGAAGTAACTTCATATATTGGTGGTGAAGGACATAATCTTCAAGAACATTCTGTAGTTTTAATTCGTGGTGGTCGTGTTAAAGATTTACCTGGAGTACGTTACCATACTATACGTGGTGCGCTAGATTGTTCTGGTGTTAAAGATCGCCAAAGAGGACGTTCCAAATATGGTGTAAAAAAACCAAAAAAATAAATTTATATGTATCATTGGAGTATCATCATGCCGCGTCATCGTATTATTGGTCAACGTGGAATAATGCCTGAACCTAAATTAGGGTCTCATTTATTGGCTAAATTTATGAATGTTTTAATGAAAAATGGTAAGAAATCTATTGCAGAAAAAATTGTTTATACGGCTTTAGATATTTTGATTCAACATTCTGGAAAAACTCCTTTAGAATCATTTGAAACCGCATTGAACCATGTTCGTCCAGTTGTTGAAGTTAAATCACGTCGAGTAGGGGGATCTACTTATCAAGTTCCTGTTGAGGTAAGACCGATTCGTCGTGATGCATTAGCAATGCGTTGGATTATAGAAGCCGCTCGTCAAAGAAATGATAAATCTATGGCATTACGCTTAGCTAAAGAATTAATAGATGCTTTAGAAAATAAAGGAAATGCTGTAAAAAAACGTGAAGAAGTTCATCGGATGGCTGATGCAAATAAAGCTTTTGCACATTATCGTTGGTAAGATTAATGAGCCTAATTTACATCCAAATATTAGAGGAAGAAAATGGCGCGAACAACACCTATTACATATTATCGTAATATCGGTATTAGTGCACATATTGATGCTGGAAAAACTACAACTACCGAAAGAATTTTATTCTATACCGGAGTGAATCATAAACTTGGTGAAGTTCATGATGGCGCTGCTACAATGGATTGGATGGAACAGGAACAAGAACGTGGTATTACAATTACTTCTGCAGCAACTACAGCATTTTGGTGTGGAATGGCTAAACAATTTCCATCTCATAGAATCAATATCATTGATACTCCAGGACATGTAGACTTCACTATTGAAGTGGAGCGATCACTGCGTGTATTAGATGGTGTTGTTATGATATATTGTGCTGTTGGAGGTGTTCAACCTCAATCAGAAACCGTATGGAGACAGGCTAATAAATATAAGGTTCCAAGAATTGCATTTATTAATAAAATGGATCGGATTGGAGCTAATTTTTTTAAAGTAGTTAATCAAATTCAAAATAAATTAGCTACACATCCTGTACCTATTCAATTAGCTATTGGTGCTGAAGAAAATTTTACTGGTATTATAGATCTTATTAAAATGAAAGCTATAAATTGGAATGATAGTGATCAAGGAGTAAGTTTTAGTTACGAAGAAATTCCATTAACAATGCAACCCTTAGCTTTAGAGTGGCATAAAAAATTAGTAGAATCTGCAGTAGAAGCTTCAGAAGAATTAATGGATAAATATTTAGAGGGAAAAGAAATTACGGAATTAGAAATAAAAAATGGATTACGTCAAAGAGTTATAAATAATGAAATTACCTTAATCACTTGTGGCTCAGCCTTTAAAAATAAAGGAGTACAAGCTCTACTAGATGCAATTATAGAATATCTTCCAGCACCTGTAGATATTCAAGCAATTAAAGGTACTACAATAAGTAATAATACGGTTATTCTTAGGCATTCAGATGATAAAGAATCGTTTTCTGCTTTAGCATTTAAAATTGCATCTGATCCATTTGTAGGGAATTTAACTTTTTTTAGAGTATATTCTGGAGTGGTTAACTCAGGAGATGTAGTCCTTAATTCAGTAAAATTGCAAAAAGAACGCTTTGGGCGTATAGTACAAATGCATGCTAATAAAAGAGAAGAAATTAAAGAAGTACGAGCAGGTGATATAGCAGCTGCAATTGGTTTAAAAAATGTAACTACAGGTGATACAATTTGTGATCCCAATAATCCAATACTTTTAGAAAAAATGGACTTTCCAGAACCAGTAATTTCAGTAGCAGTTGAACCTAAAACTAAAGCAGATCAAGAAAAAATGAGTTTAGCTTTGAATAAATTAGCTAAGGAAGATCCTTCTTTTCATGTATGGTCTGATGAAGAATCTGGACAAACTATTATTGCAGGAATGGGTGAATTACATTTAGAAATTTTAATAGATAGAATGCGTCGTGAATTTAATATTCAATCTAATATAGGAAAACCTCAAGTTGCCTACCGTGAAACTATTAAAGGTTCTATTGAGCAAGAAGGTAAATATATTAGACAATCCGGTGGACGTGGTCAATTTGGTCATGTCTGGTTAAAAATTGAACCTTTAGAACCAGAAAAAAAGCATTATGAATTTATTAATGCTATTGTTGGTGGAGTAGTACCTAAAGAATATATTCCGGCAGTAGATAAGGGAATTCAAGAACAAATTAATAATGGTGTTATCGCAGGGTATCCAGTAATTAATGTTAAAGTAACTCTATTTGATGGTTCGTATCATGAAGTTGACTCTTCAGAAATTGCTTTTAAAATTGCGGCTTCATTAGCATTTAAAGAAGGATTTAGAAAAGCTAATCCAGTTTTACTTGAACCAATAATGAAGGTTGAAATAGAAATGCCTAAGGATTATATGGGCGATGTGATTGGTGACCTTAATCGTCGACGTGGAATTATTGAAAGCATGGAAGATGCGTTTCCAATTCAAATAGTTAGTGCTCAAGTACCTTTATCTGAAATGTTTGGTTATGCTACCGATTTACGTTCTCAAACTCAAGGACGTGCTTCCTATTCTATGGAATTTCTTAAATATCATGAAGTACCTATGAGTATTGCACAAAAGATTATTGAATCACGTAAATAATGAATTTTAATCCAACTATTTTGATTACTTATTTTAGTAAAGGAATTTTATAGTGTCTAAAGAAAAATTTGAACGTAAAAAACCACATGTGAATGTAGGTACGATAGGTCATGTTGATCATGGTAAAACTACTTTAACCGCTGCGATTACAACGATCTTAGCTAAAAAGTATGGTGGTAAGGCTTGTGCTTTTGATCAAATTGATAATGCTCCAGAAGAGAAAGCCCGTGGTATTACTATTAATACATCTCATGTAGAATATGATACTCCAATTCGTCATTATGCACATGTGGATTGCCCAGGACATGCGGATTATGTAAAAAATATGATCAGCGGTGCGGCACAAATGGACGGAGCGATTCTAGTAGTTGCAGCCACTGATGGTCCCATGCCACAAACACGTGAGCATATTTTATTAGCTCGTCAGGTAGGAGTACCTTATATTATAGTATTCTTAAATAAATGTGATATGATTGATGATGAAGAACTTCTAGAGTTAGTAGAAATGGAAGTCCGTGAATTACTCTCACAGTATAATTTTCCAGGTGAACATACGCCAATAATCAGAGGTTCTGCTCTAAAAGCATTAGAAGGTGAAATCAAATGGGAAAACAAAATTCTTGAATTAGCCAATTATTTAGATAATTATATCCCGGAACCCAAACGTGCAATTGATAAACCTTTTCTATTACCAATTGAAGATGTCTTCTCTATTTCGGGTCGAGGTACAGTAGTTACTGGACGTGTAGAAAGTGGTAAGATAAAAGTTGGTGAGGAAGTAGAAATAGTAGGTATTAAAGATACCGTAAAATCTACTTGTACTGGAGTAGAAATGTTCCGAAAATTATTAGATGAAGGACGAGCGGGTGAAAATATTGGTATCCTGTTGCGAGGAATTAAACGTGAAGATATTGAACGAGGACAAGTATTAGCTAAACCGAATTCAATTCGACCACATATTAAATTTGAATCTGAAGTCTATGTTCTTACTAAAGAAGAAGGAGGTAGACATACTCCATTCTTTAATGGTTATCGACCACAGTTTTATTTTCGGACTACTGATGTTACAGGTAGTGTGACCTTGCCTAAAAATGTAGAAATGGTTATGCCTGGAGAGAATATCAAAATTTCGGTAACGTTGATTTATCCAGTTGCTATGGATGAGGGACTCCGTTTTGCTATTAGAGAAGGAGGACATACGGTAGGAGCAGGTATAGTTACTAAAGTTATCAGCTGATACATAATATTTTATACTTGAAATTTTAAATATTTTAAATTACACTTGAAAAGTGTTTTCTATAAATGCGCTAATCAATGATAATTGACCCAATTATGTAATAATATTGATAAATTTTCTTTAATTAAATTAAATGGAGCTTCGGTATCATGCAGAACCAAAGAATCCGTATTCGTCTTAAGGCTTTTGATCACCGTCTTATTGATCAATCAACCTCTGAAATTGTTGAAACTGCAAAGCGCACTGGAGCACAAGTACGTGGTCCAATTCCTCTACCTACTCATAAGGAAAGATTTACGGTTTTAATTTCTCCCCATGTTGATAAAGATGCTCGTGATCAATATGAAATACGTACACATAAACGTCTGGTAGATATTATCCAACCCACTGAAAAAACCGTAGATGCTCTTATGCGTCTAGATCTTGCAGCTGGTGTAGATGTACAAATCAGTTTAAGATAGAAAGGAAATAAAATGGTTGGTTTAGTTGGCAAAAAAATAGGAATGACTAGAATTTATAGTAAAGATGGTATATCTTTACCTGTAACTTTAATTAAATTTGAAATGAATTATGTTACACAAATTAAAGATCTAGCAAAAGAAGGATATCGTGCAATTCAAGTCACTACGGGAAAGAAAAAAATCAATAAAATTTCTAAACCAGAAATGGGTCACTTTGCTAAATCTGGAATAAGAGTGGGTAGAGGATTATGGGAATTTAAATTATCAGCTCTTGAAACCAATTTTAGTATTGGTCAAGTTTTGACTGTTGAAATCTTTACAAAAATTAATAAAGTAGATGTCACTGGAATATCAAAAGGAAAGGGATTTGCTGGTACTGTAAAGCGATGGAATTTTAAAACTCAAGATGCTACTCATGGTAATTCTTTATCTCATCGAGTTCCAGGTTCTATTGGTCAAAATCAAACACCTGGTAGAGTATTTAAAGGTAAAAAGATGGCTGGAAGATTAGGTAATTCAAGAGTTACGGTTCAAAACTTGAATATTATTCGAATTGATATAAAAAATAACTTTTTATTAATAAAAGGTTCAGTACCAGGAGCTACTGGTAGTGATATTATTGTTAAACCAGCTATTAAATTATTATAAAGGAGATAGATAGGGATGGAATTAATTGTTAAAGATTCACCAACCCTACTTACTGTTTCGGATAGTAAATTTGGAAATAAATTTAATGCTTCTTTAGTACATCAAGTTATAGTTAGTTATTTGGCTAAAATTCGTCAAGGTACGAAATCTCAAAAAAGTCGTGGTGAGGTACAATGTTCTAAAAGAAAACCATGGCGCCAAAAAGGTACGGGTCGTGCACGTGCTGGCTCAGTTGCAAGTCCTATTTGGCGTTCTGGAGGGGTAACCTTTGCTGCTAAACCTAAAAAAATTAATCCCAAAATTAATAAAAAAATGTATCAAGGCGCTTTAAAAAGTATTATTTCTGAATTAATAAGACAAAAACGTCTTTGCCTATTTAAAAATTTTTTTATATCAGAGCCTAAAACTAAATTATTAATACAAAAATTGAAAAATATAAAAATTAATGATGTAATGATTTATACGAGTAGTTTTGATGCTAACTTAACTTTAGCCGCTCGTAATTTATATGGTATTGATGTGCGTGAGATAACTGCTATTGATCCTATCAGTTTAATAGCTTTTGAGAAAGTGATTATGACTACTGAAGCTTTTCAAAAATTGGAAGAGGTGCTCACATGATTTCGGATCAACGAGTAATGGAGATCTTAGATGCTCATCACCTTTCTGAAAAAGCCTCAAATTATGAAAAAAATAATACACTAGTATTTAAAGTAAATAGTAATTCTTCAAAATTAGAAATTAAATGTGCTATAAAAAAAATATTTAATGTTACCGTAATAAAAGTTAATACTTTAATAGTTAAGGGAAAAAATAAACGGTATGGTAAACACCTGGTAAAAAAAACTAATTGGAAAAAAGCTTATGTCACCTTACATAAGGATCATAAAATTAATATTTCAACTTCTACAGAAAAATTACCATAGTTTAGTATAAATAATGAAAATAATAAAGTGTAATCCAACTTCTCCAGGACGTCGTCATGTAATAAAGGTAGTTAACGGCCTTTTATATAAGGGAAAACCTTTTAGCCCCTTGTTAGAAACTAAAGTAAAAAGTGGTGGTCGTAATAATAATGGACGTATTACAACACGTCATATTGGTGGCGGTCATAAAAAAAAATATCGTTGTATTGATTTTAAAAGAAATAAGGATGGTATAAGTGGTATTATTGAGAGATTAGAATATGATCCAAACAGATCAGCTAATATTGCACTAGTTTTATATAAGGATGGTGAACGTCGTTATATTTTAGCACCAAAAGGATTAAAGATAGGAGATCAAATTTATTCAGGAAAAAATATTACTATTAAAACAGGTAATAGTTTACCTATGTGTAATATTCCAGTAGGAAGTTTAGTGCATAATGTAGAATTAAAACCCGGCAAAGGTGGTCAACTAGCTCGTTCTGCGGGTGCATATGTACAAATTATAGCGAGAGATAGTTCTTATGTAACTTTAAGATTACGTTCCGGAGAAGTGCGTTATATAAAATCTGTTTGTAGAGCGACCATTGGTGAAGTTGGAAATACAGAGCATATGTTGCGTAGTTTGGGTAAAGCAGGAGCTAAACGGTGGCAGGGAATTCGTCCAACAGTTCGTGGAACTGCCATGAATCCTATTGATCATCCTCATGGAGGTGGTGAGGGTAGAAATTTTGGTAAGCATCCAGTAAGTCCTTGGGGAATGCCCACTAAAGGAAAGAAAACCAGACATAATAAGCTTACTGATAAATTTATTGTGCGCAGACGCAGTAAATAATTTTAGAGGAAATGATATTTATGCCCCGCTCTCTTAAAAAAGGTCCTTTTATAGATTTACATTTATTAAAAAAAGTAGAAAAAACATTAGAAAATCGGGATAAAAGACCATTAAAAACTTGGTCACGTCGTTCAACTATATTTCCTAGTATGATTGGTTTAACAATTGCTATTCATAATGGACGTAAACATATTCCAGTTTTTATTACTGATGAAATGGTTGGTCATAAATTAGGTGAATTTGTACCAACACGTACTTATCGTAATCATATAGCAGATAAAAGAACAAAAAAAATGATAATAAATAAGGAAGAAAAATAAATGGAAACTATTGCTAAATATTGTCATGCCGATTCTTCAGCACAAAAACTGCGCCTAGTTGTTAATGTTGTACGTGGTAAAACTGTATCACAAGCCTTACATCTTCTGAGTTATATTCAAAAAAAAACTGCTAGATTAGTAAAGAAAGTTTTAGAATCTGCTATTGCTAATGCAGAACATAATAATGGCATTGATATTGATGATTTAAAGATAGTAAGAATTATGGTTAATAAAGGATCTAATCATAAAAGATTAATGCCACGTGCTAAAGGACGTGCCGATCGTATTTTGAGACGTACTAGTCATATTACTGTAGTTCTTGGTAGCATTTGAGATTACTTTGGAGACTAATAATGGGTCAGAAAGTCAATCCTAATGGTATACGACTAGGTATAATAAAAAATTGGACATCTATTTGGTTTGCTAGTACAAAAGATTTTGCTAAAAATTTAGAAAGTGATTATAAAGTTCGTCAATTTTTAACTAATAAATTACTTAAAGCATCTATTTCTAAAATTTTTATTGAACGTCCATCAAAAAGTATTCGGGTAAATATTCATACTGCTAGACCAGGAATTGTAATTGGTAAAAAAGGTGAAGATATAGAGAAATTACGTCAATGTATTACTAAAATTACTGGAGTACCAGCTCAAATTAATATTACTGAAGTACGTAAGCCTGAATTAGATTCGAAATTAGTTGCTGATAGTGTTAAAACCCAGTTAGAACGTCGTGTAATTTTTAGACGAGCTGTGAAACGTGCGGTACAAAATGCTATGCGATTAGGTGCTAAAGGGATAAAAGTAGAAGTTAGTGGAAGATTAGGAGGAGCGGAGATAGCTCGTACTGAATGGTCTCGTGAAGGGAGAGTCCCTCTACATACTTTTAGAGCAGATATCGATTATAGTGTATCTGAGGCATATACTACATATGGTGTAATCGGAATAAAAGTGTGGATTTTTCATGGAGAAATTTTGAGTCCGAGGGATAATATGAAATCAGAAAAAAATTCTACAAAAAAGAAAAAGTTATTACGTAGAAGCCGCAAATAAATAGGACATTATTGATGTTACAGCCAAAGCGGACAAAATTTCGAAAAATGCAAAAAGGAAGAAATCGGGGATTTTCTAATAACCAGATTGAATTTGGTAGTTTTGGATTAAAAGCTATTACTCGTGGTCAATTAACTTCACGTCAAATTGAGGCTGCTCGACGAGCTTTAAATAGAGCAATTAAAAGACAGGGTAAAATTTGGATTAGAGTTTTTCCAGATAAACCAATTACTAAAAAACCATTAGAAGTACGTATGGGTAAAGGAAAAGGAAATGTTGAATATTGGGTTGCAGTTATTCAACCTGGTAAAATTATATATGAAATGGACGGGATTAATGAAGATCTAGCTCGTGAAGCATTTAAATTAGCATCCGCTAAACTTCCACTAAAAACTATCTTTATTACTAAGGCATTGATATCATGAAATATATAGAATTAAGTAAAAAAAATTCTCAAGAATTAAATCTTGAGTTACTTAATTTACAGCGTGAGAAATTTAATTTGCGTATACAATTAAGAAACCGTCAATTACGACAAACTCATTTGATAAAAAAAGTTCGTCGTAATATTGCGAGAGTAAAAAGTTTGCTAAAATTCAAGGAGAAAATTAATGCCGAATAAAATTCGGACCCTGAAAGGCAAAATTATTAGTAATCTTATGCATAAATCTGCTACAGTTGCGATTGAACGTATTATCAAACATCCTCTATATGGTAAATTTATTAAACGTACTACTAAATTACATATACATGATGAAAATAATATTTGTAAAATAGGAGATTTTGTGGAAATTAAAGAATGTCGTCCTTTATCTAAAACAAAATCTTGGACTTTAATTCGTATTCTAGAAAAATCCATGCTTTCTTAGCACAATATTTAATAGATTTCATAAGGATAACTAAAATGATCCAGGAACAAACAGTATTAGATGTTGCAGATAATTCTGGAGCACGAAGTGTAATGTGTATTAAAGTACTTGGTGGATCACGTCGTCGCTATGCTAATATAGGTGATTTAATTAAAATTACAGTTAAAGATGCGATTCCTCGTGGAAAAGTGAAAAAAGGTGAAGTTGTTAAAGCTCTTGTAGTTCGGACTCGTAAAGGAGTACGTCGTCAAGATGGATCTTTGATTCGTTTTGATAATAATGCTTGTGTATTGCTAAATAATAATGAACAACCAATTGGTACGAGAATATTTGGACCTCTAACTCGTGAACTAAGAATAGAAAAATTTATGAAAATTATTTCTTTAGCACCGGAAGTTTTATAAAGGTACAGTAATGGCAGCTAAAATACGTTATAATGATCAAGTTATTATTATTACTGGAAAAGATAAAGGTAAACGAGGTAAAGTTAAAAAAGTTTTATATAATGATAAAAATTGTAAACTGATAGTAGAAGGAGTTAATTTTATTAAAAAACATCAAAAAGCGGTTCCTGCTATAAATAGATCTGGAGGTATAATTTCAACAGAAGCCGCGATTGATCTTTCTAATGTCGCAATTTATAATGTAACTCTAGGTAAAGCTGATCGCGTTGGATTCATATTTAAAGATGGTAAAAAATTACGAATTTTAAAATCTAATAATCAAATATTGGAGTAAAAAAATGGCAAAACTACATGATTATTATAAAAATCATGTTGTTAAAAAACTAATGATAGAATTCAATTATCATTCTATCATGCAAGTTCCTAATTTAAAAAAAATTACCTTAAATATGGGAGTAGGAGCAATACAATCTAATAAAAAAATCTTAGAAAATGCGATAGCTAATTTAACTTTAATTTCAGGACAAAAACCTTTAATTACTAAAGCCCGTAAATCTATTGCTGCTTTCAAAATTAGAAAAGGATATCCTATTGGATGTAAAGTTACTCTTCGTAATGAAAGAATGTGGGATTTTTTTGAACGTTTAATTTCTATTGCGCTCCCACGAATTCGCGATTTTAGAGGATTATCTGTGAATTCTTTTGATGGATATGGTAATTATAGTATTGGTATTCGTGAGCAAATTATTTTTCCAGAAATTATTTATGATAAAATAGATTCACTTCGTGGTTTAGATATCACGATTACTACTACTGCTCCTTCTAATAAGGAAGGTTATTCTTTATTAGCAGCTTTTAATTTTCCATTTCGTAAATAAGGTAAATATTTTATATGGCTAAAACCTCAATGATATCACGTGAAATAAAACGGTTAAATTTAGCTAAGAAATTTTTAAAAAAACGTACTAGTTTAAAATCTGTTATTTCAAATATACATTTATCAAAAACAGATCGTTGGAAAGCAGTATTACAACTGCAAACTTTTCCTCGTGATTCCAGCCCATCTCGTCAGCGTAATAGATGTCGTCAAACTGGTCGTCCTCATGGTTTTTTGCGAAAATTTGGATTAAGTCGTATGAAACTTAGGGAAACGGCCATGCGTGGAGAAATTCCTGGTCTTAAAAAATCTAGTTGGTGATCCAAAAAAAAGGAGATTTTATGAGTATGCAAGATCCAATTGCTGATATGATTACTCGGATTCGAAATGCTCAAGCCGCTAAAAAAATTCTGGTAACTATGCCTTCATCTAAAATAAAAGAAGCTATTGCGAGAGTTTTAAAAGAAGAAGGATATATTGAAGAATATAGTATTGAAGATAAAATTAAATTAAAATTAATAATAAAATTAAAATACTATTTAGGAAAATCAGTTATAGAAAATATTCATCGTGTTAGCAGGCCGGGATTAAGAATCTATAAGAGTAAGTATAATTTACCAAAAGTAATGGCAGGATTAGGAATTGCTATTATTTCTACTTCTAAAGGTATTATGGTAGATCGATTGGCACGTAAATTTGGAATCGGTGGTGAAATTTTATGCTGGGTAGCTTAAATTGGAGTAAAGAATGTCTCGTGTTGCAAAATTACCTATTATCATCCCCATTAATGTAAGAATAAATATTGATAATCAAATTATTTCCGTTGTAGGAAATAATATAAAATTAACTCGTATAATTCATGAGGCAGTTAAAGTAGAAAAAGTTGATAATGCTCTTAAATTCTTTCCACATCAAGGTTTTATAGATGGTTGGGCTCAAGCAGGAACTACACGTGCTATTATTAATAGTATGATTATTGGTGTTACTACAGGATTTGTAAAAAAATTACAACTTGTAGGAATAGGTTATCGTGCTTCAATTAAAGATAATTATTTAATATTAGCATTAGGTTTTTCTCATTTAATAGAGCATAAAATCCCATTTGGAATTACAGCAGAATGTCCTTCTCCAAATGAAATTATATTGAAAAGTGCGGATAAACAACTGATTGGTCAAGTAGCAGCAGATATTTATGCCTATCGTCGACCTGAGCCTTATAAAGGAAAAGGCATTCGTTATGCAGATAAAATTATCCGTACCAAAGAAGCTAAAAAAAAATAAAACATGAATAAAAAATTATCTAGAATTCGTCGAGCAAAACGCGCCAGATGTAAGTTAAAGAAACTTAATGTTATTCGTTTAGTTGTATATCGTACTCCACGTCATATATATGCACAAATTATAGCTTCACAAAATTCTAATATTTTAGTTACTGCTTCTACTCTAGAAAAAGATATCCAAAAAGAATGTCAATATACCGGTAATAAAATTGCGGCTTCAATAGTAGGTAAAATAATAGCTCAAAGAGCTATTGATAAAGGAATTAAGACTGTTTCTTTGGATCGTTCGGGATTTTTATACCATGGCCGTATTAAATCATTAGCCGATACAGCAAGGGAAGTAGGACTAGATTTTTAAAAAAATTATTATTTAGTTTATATTAATTAGGGATGAATATTATTAATGACAAATTTGGAAAAACCAATTCACGAATTACAAGAAAAAATGATAACTCTTAATAGAGTTTCAAAAACTGTGAAAGGTGGTCGTATTTTTAGTTTTGGAGCTTTAACTGTAGTGGGTGATAAAAATGGACGAGTAGGATTCGGTTATGGTAAGTCCCGAGAAGTTCCAGTAGCTATACAAAAAGCTATAGAAAAAGCCAGACGCAATATGATTAATCTTGCTTTAAAGGAAGGAACTTTACAATATCCAATTTTGGGAATTTATACAGGATCTCGTGTCTTTATGCAACCTGCTTCTAAGGGTACTGGTATTATTGCAGGTGGAGCAATGCGGGCAGTATTAGAAGTAGCTGGAGTACATGATGTTTTAGCTAAATCTTATGGATCTACTAATCCCATTAATGTAGTTCGTGCTACTATTCAAGGACTTGTAAAAATGAAGTCTCCAGAAATGATTGCTGCTAAAAGAGGAAAAATTCTTGAAGAAATTTTCGGATAATCAATCTAAAAAAACTATTAAGATTACTCAAAAACGCAGCGCTATTGGTAGATTACCAAAACATAAAGCTACTTTGGTAGGTTTAGGATTACGTCATATTGGACATACGGTAGTAAGAGAAGATACACCTGCGGTGCGTGGTATGATTAATTTAGTATCTTATATGCTTTATATTGAGGAGTAAGCAATAGATGTATCTAAATACTTTATTTCCAGCAACAGGTTCTAAATGTACAGCAAAACGTAGAGGAAGAGGTATTGGCTGTGGATTAGGGAAAACTGGTGGTCATGGTCATAAAGGACAGAAATCCAGATCTGGTGGAAGAATAAGACGTGGTTTTGAAGGAGGTCAAACTCCTTTATATCGCAGATTACCTAAATTTGGATTTAATTCCAAAAAAAATCATCAATATGCTGAAATTCGTCTTTCAGAATTACAAAAGTTAAATCTTAAAATTGTAAATTTAAATACATTAAAAGTAGCTAAATTAATTAATTTAAAGATTAAAATTGCCAAAATAATTTTATCGGGAAGTATTTCGATTCCTATTACTGTTAATGGATTAAAAGTAACTAAAGGTGCTAGTGCTATAATTAAAGCTGCTGGTGGTAAGATTATTGAGGAATAATTAAATGACCAAGATCAGAAATTTACCATCTGGATTGGATTTTTTTAATACTAATAACCGTTTTAAAGAACTTAAAAATAGGCTATTATTTGTCTTTATTGCATTATTAATTTTTAGAATTGGTTCTTTTATTCCTATACCTGGTATAAATATATCAATACTTAATACATTACTTGAAAAACAACGTGGTACTCTTATTGAAATGTTTAATATGTTTTCAGGTGGTGCTTTAAGTCATGCTTCTATTTTTGCTCTTGGAATAATGCCATATATATCAGCATCTATTATCATTCAGTTATTAACTGTAATGAATAAAAAATTATCGGAGATCAAAAAAGAAGGTGAAACTGGTCGTCGTAAAATTAATAAATACATTAAATATACTACTTTAATATTAGCAATCTTTCAATCAATAGGTATTGCTATAGCATTACCTAATATGCCAGGAATGCATGGATTAGTATTAGAATCAGGAATTTCTTTTTATTTGACTGCCATTATCAGTTTAGTTACTGGAACTATTTTACTTATGTGGTTAGGAGAACAAATTACTGAGCGAGGAATTGGTAATGGAATATCTGTGATAATTTATGCTGGTATTGTTGCCGGATTACCTACAGCAGTAGGTAATACCCTTGAGCAAGCACGTCAAGGTGAATTAAATTTAATATTATTATTATTGGTTGGTATTATCGTATTTATGGTGATTTTTTTTGTAGTATTTATGGAACGGGGACAAAGACGTATCATAGTACATTATGCTTGCCGTCCTTATGGTAATAAATTTAGGTTAAGTGCCTCACAAACCAATACACATTTACCATTAAAAGTTAATATGGCTGGAGTAATTCCAGCGATTTTTGCATCTAGTGTTATATTATTTCCAGCAACTCTTTTATCATGGTTTGCTCATGGAAATAGTTTAAAATGGTTAACAAATATTCTGATATATTTACAACCGGGAAAACTATTTTATATAATAGTTTATACAAGTGCGATAATTTTCTTCTGTTTTTTTTATACGGCTTTAGTATTTGATCCAAATGAAACTGCAGATAATTTAAAAAAATCTGGAGCTTTTCTTCCAGGAATTCGTCCTGGTGAACAAACAGCTAAATATCTTGATAAGATTATGGTACGCTTAACGTTAATTGGTGCATTATATATTGCATTTATATGTTTAATACCAGAATTTATGCGATATTCAATTAAAGTTCCATTCAATTTTGGGGGAACATCACTACTTATTGTAGTTGTTGTAGTAATAGATTTTATAATTCAAATTCAAACTATTATAATGTCTAACCAATATGAATCAGTTTTAAGAAAAGCTAAATTAAAAGGTTTGAATACTTAAATTTAGGAATGTCAAATGAAAGTTAGAACTTCGATTAAAAAAATTTGTAGACATTGTAAAATTATTAAACGTACTGGTGTATTACGTGTGATTTGTATTCATCCTAAACATAAACAACGTCAGGGATGAATAATATCTATAAGATTCATATTTATAATTGTAGGAGTATATAGTGACGCGTATAGCAGGAGTAAATATTCCAGATAATAAACCTGTCGTAGTTGCTTTAATGTCAATTTATGGTATAGGAAAAAATAGTTCAAGAGCTATTTGTGCATCATTGGGAATTGCAGAACATAGTAGAATCAATAATTTATCTGAAGATAAAATTGAAAAATTGCGGGATAAGATTACTCAATATACGATTGAAGGTGATTTACGGCGTAAAATTAATTTAAGTATTAAAAGATTAATTGATCTTGGTTGCTACCGGGGATTACGTCATCGAAGAGGACTTCCAGTACGTGGTCAACGCACTAGGACTAATGCTCGTACCCGTAAGGGACCAAGAAAAGCTTTAAAAAAATAGTTTTCTTTTATGGTATAAAATAATATGGTAAAAACATCAATTAAAATACGTAAGCGAGTAAAGAAACAGATTTGTGATGCAGTAGCTCATATTCATGCTTCATTTAATAACACTATTGTTACTATTACTGATAGACAAGGTAATACTTTAGCTTGGGCTACTTCTGGCGGATCAGGATTTAGAGGATCACGAAAATCTACTCCATTTGCAGCACAGATAGCAGCTGAACATTGTGCAGAAGCAGTTAAAGATTATGGAATTAAAAATCTAGAAGTTATGATTAATGGTCCTGGTCCAGGACGTGAATCTAGCATTCGTGCCTTAAATGCATCGGGATTTCGGATAATTAATATTATTGATGTGACTCCTATCCCTCATAATGGTTGTCGTCCTCCTAAAAGAAGACGTGTTTAAACTAAACTTCATAAATTCTAGCAACAAAAGAATTGAGCATCAAATTATTAATTTGCTGGAGAAATAAATGGCAAGATATTTAGGTCCTAAACTAAAACTTAGTCGCCGTGAAGGTACTGATTTATTTTTAAAAAATAGTGTTCGTAATATTGATTCTAAATGTAAAATTGATCGAATTCCAGGACAGCATGGAACTCGTAAATCAAGAGTTTCTGAGTATTCCATACAATTACGTGAAAAACAGAAAATTAGACGTATATATGGTGTCTTAGAACGTCAGTTTATTAATTATTATAAAAAAGCAGTGCGCAAAAAGGGTAATACTGGAGAAAATTTATTACTTATGCTTGAAGGTCGTTTAGATAATGTTGTTTACCGCATGGGTTTTGCTACAACTCGTGCTGAAGCTAGACAATTAGTAAGCCATAAATCAGTACTAGTAAATAACCTAATTGTAAATATTGCTTCTTATCAAATTTATCCTGATGATATTATTAGAATACGTGATAAATCTAAACAACAATCTAGAATTAAGGCAGCACTAGAACTATCTGAGCAACGTGAAAATCCTGCTTGGTTAGAAGTTGATATGTCTAAAATGGAAGGAAGATTAAAATATTTACCTGATCGTACGGCTTTACCTAAAGATATTAATGAACACCTGATTGTAGAGCTGTACTCTAAGTAATTAAATTTCATCTTAAAGAAAAGAGAGGACAGAATGCCGGGTTATGTAACAGATCTTTTAAAACCTCATTTAGTAAATATTGAACAAAATAGTCCTACACATGCCAGGGTAACTCTTGAACCATTGGAAAGAGGATTTGGACATACACTTGGAAATGCGTTACGACGAATTTTACTATCTTTTTTGCCAGGATATGCGGTAACCGAGGTTGAAATTGATGGTATATTGCATGAATATAGTAGTAAAGAAGGGGTACGAGAAGATATATTAGAAATTTTACTGAATCTTAAAGGATTAGCAATTAAAGTTCAAAATAAAGAAAATGCGATAATTTCTATCAATAAATCTGGAATGGGTCCAGTAATCGCTGCTGATATTATTCATGATAATCATATTGAAATTATAAATTCTCAACATGTTATTTGCAATTTAACAAATGAAAATGCAACTATTAATATGCGTATGAAAGTTGAATTTGGTCGGGGTTATATTCCGGCTTCAGCAAGAATATCTAATGCTAGTAATAATGGTCGTACTATTGGAAGGTTATTATTAGATGCTTGTTATAGTCCTATAGAACGTATAGTTTATAATGTAGAGGCTGCCCGAGTAAAACAACGTACTGATTTAGATAAATTAATTATTGAAATGGAAACTAATGGTACTATTGATCCTGAAGAAGCAATTCGACGCGCGGCTACTATTTTAGCAGATCAACTCGAGGCATTTGTTGATTTGCGTGATGTATGTAAGCCTGAAGTCAAAGAAGAAAAACCAGAACTAAATCCTATTCTTTTGCGACCAGTCGATGATTTAGAACTAACTGTAAGATCGGCTAATTGTTTAAAAGCAGAATTGGTACATTATATTGGTGATTTAGTACAACGTACAGAAGTTGAATTACTTAAAACCCCAAATTTAGGAAAAAAATCTCTCACTGAAATTAAAGATGTATTAGCCTCGAGAGGACTGTCTTTAGGTATGCGTTTAGAAAACTGGCCTCCATCTAAGATTAATGATGAATAATAAAGGAAATAATTATGCGCCATCGAAAAAGTGGACGTAAATTAAATTGTAATAGTAGTTATCGTAGTGCTCTATTTCGTAATTTAACAGCTAATTTAGTTTCTTGTGAAAAGATTAAAACCACTTTAACAAAAGCTAAAGAATTACGACGGATTATTGAGCCATTAATAACTATCTCTAAAATAGATAATATTGCTAATCGTAGGTTAGTATTTTCAAGAATTCGCAATAATCAGGTACTAAAAAAGTTATTTAATGAACTTGGACCTCGTTTTGCTACACGTCCTGGAGGATACACTAGGATTTTAAAATGTGGTTATAGATTAGGTGATAATGCGCCATTAGCATATCTTGAATTTATGGATAAAAATAACGATTAAATTAAAATCTTATAGTCTAGTAAGCATTAGCATTTAATAATAGATAAATTTTAATAAGGTGAAATATTTATTACTAATCTTACATTGACATCTTGATGTAAATGTAAGATTATTTGATGTTTTCCTATAGTACGTAAAAGTCCATTGGGTAACCGTATGGCATTTCTAGTAATTTTCATGTTGTTTAATGTAAGTGCATTAACTATGTCACGTGTCCCAATAGATCCAAACAATCTACCATTTTTGCCAACTTTAGCTTTAATATTAAGTTCTCCTATAGAATTAATTTTATCAGCTATTTTAATAGCATTATTGAGTAATTCAATTTTTTGATTTTCTATTTCTTGACAACGTATTTCAAAAGAATCTAAATTTTTTTTAGTAGCAAGCACTGCCATACCTTGAGGTATTAAGAAATTCCGTGCATAACCAGCTTTTACTTTAATTTTATTACCAATATTACCTAAATTTGTTACTTTTTTAAGTAAAATGATCTCCATTATATTAATCCTTAAATTAATATCATTGCTTATCAGAATAATGTAATAAAGATAAATAACGTGCTCTTTTTATTGCTTTAGCTAATTTTCTTTGATACTTTGTCGAAGTTCCTGTAATCCTACTTGGAACAATTTTACCACTTTCTGTAATATAATTTTTAAGTGTAGAAATATCTTTATAATCAATTTCTTTAATCCCTTCTACTGTAAAACGACAGAACTTGCGTCGTCGCAAATAACGTGTCATTGACATTAACCCTTAATCTAAGTTCTCTATATGGAGAATAACATTGTTTAATTAAATATTTGATATATTACTGATTTTTCACAAAAATTTTAAGCTTCAAGGCTTATTGAAGTATCTTTATTATGGTTAGTAGATCCTACTATCTCACGTTTTTCTTCTGGAGTGATTAATGGAGATGATTCCGTAATAGCAGATTTTACTTTAATAATTAAAGTTCTAATAATAGTATCATTATATCGAAAATTATTTTCGAGTTCATTTCTGATTAATTCAGGAATTTCTACATTCATTAGAATATAATGAGCTTTATGTAATTTTTTTATTGGGTAAGCTAATTGACGTCGCCCCCAATTTTCTAAACGATGTATTTTACCTTGGTTATTAATTACCATATTGGAGTAATGATTAATAATTTCAGTAATTTTTTCACTTTGATCAGGATGTACCATAAAAATTATTTCATAATGAGGCATAATCATTTATTCCTAATACATTAGCATTCTAAATATTAATAATGCCGGAATCAGTAAAAGATATTTTTTAATTATAACTTAATCAAATTCAATAGTCACTCAATCTCTAGAAATATTATTTCACTTATTAAAAATAACGTTGTCTAACAGCTTCAAAAAGACAAATTCCAGTTGCTACGGAAACATTAATTGATGATATCCTACCTCTTGTAGGAATACTAATTAACTCATTACAGTATTTACATATTAAATTTCTGATTCCTTTAGATTCTGATCCCATAATTAATGCAGTAGCTCCAATCATATTACTTTGATATACATTATGTTTAGAGTGTTCAGTTGTGCCTATTATCCAAATTTGATGTTCCTGTATGATACGCAATGTACGACTAATATTTGTCACATTAAATAAAGCAATATTTTCTGTAGCACCACATGCAACTTTTTTTACGATAGGATTATTTAGTTGTGCTGAACGGTCTTTAGGTATGATCACAGCATCTACTCCTGCAGCATTGGCACTACGTAAACAAGATCCAAGATTATATGGATCTGTAATACTATCTAAAATTAAAATTAATGGGCGAGTTATTTTTTTTATAAAAATTTTTAGATCTTTTTCTGAATATATTGGTGCGGAATTAACTATAGCCATAATTCCTTGATGAACTAATCCACCAGTTTTACTATTCATCCATTTACGACTTACCTTTTTTATTAAAATATTATATTGTTGTAATAAGTAAATGATATTTTTTAATCTGATATTAAATTCACGATCTTTAATTATATATACAGATTGACATCTTTGAGGATTAGATTCTATAATTGCTTTTACTGCATGAATTCCAAATATTATTTCCTTCATCTTAATTAATCATCACTATCAATCATTAAAAGGGTTATTTAATATCATTATTTCATTACGATCAGGACCAGTAGAAATCAAATTAATGGGAATTCCAGTTAAAAATTCTATACGTTTGATATATTGACGAGCATAAGACGTTAACGAATTAGGATTTGTTATCCCAAAAGTAGTATCATTCCATCCAGGTAATATCTCATAGATTGGAGTAATACTTTCCCAATCTTCTGTAGAAAAAGGTGTATTTATTGATTCACTTCCATCTGCCTTCCTATATGCTACACAAATTTTTAATTCTTTTAACCCATCTAGAACATCTAATTTAGTTAAACATAAACCTGATAACGAATTAATTTGTATTGCCCGTCGCATAGCAACTGCATCAAACCAGCCAACACGTCTTCTACGACCAGTTGTCGTACCAAACTCATTTCCTTTTATACAAATATATTCACCAATATTATCATTTAATTCAGTAGGAAATGGACCAGAGCCTACACGAGTAGTATATGCTTTTACAATACCTAAAACCGTATCTATACAACATGGACCTATACCTGACCCGGTAATTGCTGCACCTGCAGTAGTATTAGAAGAAGTTACATATGGATATGTTCCATGATCGATATCTAAAAGCATTCCTTGCGCTCCTTCAAAAATAATTCCCTCACCCTTCTGATGTGCATTATGTAGTAATAAAGCTACGTCATCGGAAATACTGATTAATGTTTCTACAGTGCTAAGAATGCTATCTAATACTTGTTGATAATTAACTGGTTTTTCCTTATAATAGTGAATTAATTGAAAATTATGATATTCAATAATTTCAGCTAATTTTAACCTAAATTTATTAATATTAAATAAATCACTAATACGTAAACCTCTACGTGCAACTTTATCTTCATAAGTGGGTCCAATACCTTTACATGTGGTACCAATGGAATAATTTCTACTAGATTTTTCCCGAGCTATATCTAAAGCAATATGTGAAGGTAATACTAAAGGACATGCTTTTGAAATCCGTAAACGATTACGTACTGGAATTCCTGTATTTTCAAGAGTTACTATTTCCTTAATTAAAGCTTCAGGAGCTAAGACTACTCCATTAGCAATGATATTGATAATATTCTCATGCAAAATTCCTGAAGGAATCAAATGTAGAATAATTTTTTTACCTTTAATTACCAGAGTATGACCGGCATTATTTCCTCCTTGATATCGAACTACATATTTAGCACGTTTAGTTAGTAAATCTACAATTTTACCTTTACCTTCGTCACCCCATTGAGTGCCTAATATGACAATATTTTTACCCATGTTAATAATCACATCATTAATTTTATTAAATTTTAATTTTAACATCGTAATTAGAGATTTAAAAGTTACGCTTTTAAATTATTCTCAATTCATTAAAATAAGAGATATAGATATATGTAATAAAATTGGTCGGCACGAGAGGATTTGAACCTCTGACCACTGACACCCCATGACAGTGCGCTACCAAGCTGCGCTACGTGCCGTTAGTATTATTTATTAAATTTACATTTATATAATTAAATATGTATAAAATCTATGTGAAGGAGAATAGGCTTAAATGGATGAAATTGTATTTCTTGAACTTTTACCTGGTAATCATTACCATCAATCATCAGTATTAAGGGTTGATAAAAAAATTCTTTTTTATTCTTTAATTTCATTATTAGATTATGATCTAATATGATTGATATAGAATCTTTTTTACCTCCATAAACAATAGCAGGTAATTTATTATCTAACCGCAATTTTCGATTAGCACTCTTACCATAGTTATTATATTTAAGTGCATGAATAGTTATCATTATTATTCCAATATAATAGTAAATCAACATATTAAAAATATATGTTTTTAATATGTTGATTATTTATTGTTGACTTTTTAACCAAGCAATTTCCTGTTTCCAAAGTAGTTGATTGGTAGTTTCTAAAATCATAGGTATCTTATTGAATCTGTTATCACGCATAATCCATCTAAAAACTGATTTACCAATATTACCTAAACCTAAATTATGATGTCGGTCTACTCTACTATTAAATGTACTTTTAGCATCATTCAAATGCATTCCACGCAGATAATTAAAACCAATGATTTTTTCAAATTTGGTAAAAGTTCTTTCACATTCTATTGAGGTAGATAAATCATATCCTGCAGCGAATGCATGACAAGTATCAATACAGACCCCAATACGAGATTTATCTTCTATATCATTAATAATAGCAGCTAGATGTTCAAAAAGAAAACCTAAATTACTTCCTTGACCTGCAGTATTTTCAATAATCATTGTAACATTTCGTGTTTTATCCAGAGCAATATTGACAGATTCTGCAATACGTTTTAGGCAAGTTTCTTCATTGATTTGTCGAAGATGATTTCCGGGATGAAAATTAAGTAATCTTAAACCAAGTTGATTACAAAGTTTAATTTCATCTATCAATGCCTCTCTAGATTTTTCTAATTGTGTTATTCTTGGATGTCCTAGATTAATTAAATAACTATTATGTGGCATAATTTGTTCAGTACTAAAGTTGTATTTATTACATAATTTACGGAAGTTACTGATAGTTTCTTGAGATAATGGTATGGAATGATACCATGTTAGTGGATTTTTTAAAAAAATTGAAAATGCCGTAGCTTGAAGTTTATAAGCACGGACTACTGCTTGAGCTATACCACCTGCAGTACTAACATGAGCTCCTATATATTTCATATTATTATCTTTTAGTTATCTAATATGATTAACAAAAAATTCTCTTAATTAAGATGATTAATAAATCTATATTCACTGAATATAATAATCTTACCATAATTTATCAAGGTAAAAGATTTATTGGAAATAATAAACAAATATTACTGGAACAACTGGAAGAAAATGGATTTAACATTCCCTATTCCTGTCGTATAGGAATATGTGGTTCTTGTAAATTACGTTTGATTCAAGGTAAAATTAAACTGCAAAATAAGGTTATAAATAACAATATTCTTTCATGTTGTTCTATTCCTGCGACTAATCTTGAGTTAGCATAAAACTAATTTACTTAGATTTTGATAGTATCATTTATATCATCTAAAGATACTTAAAAATATCTTTTAATAATTTTGGTCCTTTATATATTAATCCTGAATAGATTTGTAATAATTTAGCTCCAGCTAAAAACTTTTCTTTTGCAGAAATTAGACTATTAATACCCCCAACACCAATAATAGGAATCCGTTCATTTAGTTGTTGTGCCAAAATTCGTATAATTTCTGTACTGCGAGAATGGAGTGGTAAACCACTTAAACCACCATTTTCATTGCTATATTTCAAATTAGTGATTAAAGATCTATCTATTGTAGTATTAGTCGCAATCACTCCATCTATATTATAACGGATTAAACTATCAGAAATTTTAACTAATTCTGCTTTTAAAAGATCCGGAGAAATTTTTATAACTATTGGTACATATTTTTGATATTGATTATTTAAAATCCCTTGCTTTTGTTTTATCGAAGAAAGTAAATCCTCAAATAATTCTCCATATTGTAAAGTACGTAAATCTAATGTATTAGGAGAAGAAATATTTATAGCAATATAACTAGCATATTGATAAATTTTATCCATGCATATTAAATAATCTTCTTTAGCTCTTTCTATTGGTGTTGAGAGATTTTTGCTAATATTAATACCTAAAATTCCTTTAAATTTAGTTTTCTTAATATTGTTAATTACCTGATCTATACCATGATTATTAAATCCCATACGATTAATAAATCCATCAGCCTCATTAACACGAAATAACCGTGGTTTTTGATTACCTAATTGAGGTTGAGGAGTCACTGTACCAATTTCAATATAACCAAATCCTAAAGCTGCTAACGCATCAATATATTCACCATTCTTATCTAATCCAGCGGCAACTCCTATAGGATTTTTAAAAGTAATACCCATACAATGAGTTGGTTTTATAAAATTTGGTGAATTTATTAGATATTTCAAGGGAGTACTAGTTATAAATTTCATATAATTACATACTAAATAATGTGCAAATTCAGGTTCAAATTTAAATAATAAATTTCTAATTAGGTTATATAACATATATACTCTATTATTTTATGAGATTCTGATGTACTCAGATTATAATGAGATTATCGTTTATAGTAAGATAATAATATTAATGATACATAAATGATGAGAATAACATATGAAAATCCTCTCTATTGTTGAGATACTTAATGGTAATTTATATTTAAATAGTAATATAATAGTTAGAGGTTGGGTACGTACTAGAAGAGATTCTAAATTAGGTATTTCATTTATTTCAATTTATGATGGTTCTTGTTTAAATAATCTTCAAGTTATTGCCAATAATTCTCTTGAGAATTATCAAAAGGAGATACTTAGACTATCAACTGGATGTTCTATAATAGTAACTGGTAAGATTGTTATCTCTTCAGGAAAAAAACAACAAATAGAAATCGCATCTACTAGTATTAAAGTTATAGGGTGGGTTGACGATGCTGATACTTATCCAATAGCAGCTAAAAGGCATTCCTTAGAATTTCTTCGTGAAGTAATTCATTTACGTTCTCGTACTTATTTAATTAGCGCAATCTCACGTGTCCGCCATACAATTGCACAAGCTATTCACCATTTTTTTCATGAAAACGGGTATATTTGGATTCCAACTCCTATAATTACAGCTTATGATACTGAAGGTATTAACGATAGATTCCGGATTTCAACTTTAGATCTAAATAAATTAGATCATAATAAGATAAAAGATCTTAATTTTAATCATGATTTCTTTGGTAAAGAAACATTTTTAACAGGAAGCGGTCAGTTACATGCAGAAAGTTATGCTTGCGCATTAACGAAAGTATACACGTTCGGTCCAACTTTTCGTGCTGAACCTTCTAATACTAGCCGTCATTTAGCAGAATTTTGGATGATTGAACCAGAAGTAGCTTTTGCTAGCTTAGATGATATTATCATTTTAGCAGAAAATCTCTTGCAATTTATTTTTAAAATAGTATTGATCGAATGTGCAGATGATATGGATTTTTTTGCTGAGCGTATAGACAATAATGTCATTTATCGTTTAGAAAAATTTTTAACTAGTCGTCTAATGATATTAGATTACTCTGAAGCTATTAATATACTTTTATTAAGCAAAAATAAATTTGAAAATCCAGTATTTTGGGGTATAGATCTCTCATCAGAACATGAGCGTTTTTTAGTACAACAGTTTAATGTTCCTCTTGTGATTAAAAACTATCCTAAAAATATTAAGGCATTCTATATGCGTATAAATGATGATATGAAAACTGTTGCATCTATGGACATTATTTTTCCTGGAATTGGAGAAATTATTGGTGGCTCACAACGTGAAGAACGCCTTCAACTTTTAGATGAACGGATCAATCATCTAGGATTAAATAAAGAAGAGTACAGTTGGTATCGTGATTTACGACGTTATGGTACGGTTCCTCATTCAGGTTTTGGTTTAGGTTTTGAAAGGTTAATAGCTTATATTACCGGAATGCAAAATATAAAAGATGTTATTCCATTTCCAAGAACTCTAAAAAATGCCATGTTATAAATTTATTATTTTACTTAAATTAGTAGATGATAGTTTTTACGGTTGACACTTTTAGTAATGGACATTAATATTGATTTTATCAAATTTAGTTAAAATCCTCTGTAGTTCAGTTGGTAGAACGGCGGACTGTTAATCCGCATGTCACTGGTTCGAGTCCAGTCAGAGGAGCCATCTTTTCTTTTAAAAATATTAAAACAACAATTATGAGTGTTTATTTTATCGGCGTCATGAAATTCTCTAAATGTACATATCCATTCACTAGACTTAAGTTTAGGAAAAAAATAGGTATTTCCCTTGATATTTAAATCTATAGAGGTAATATAAAGACAATGAGCATAATCGAACATTTGATTATAAATGCTAGCTCCGCCAATTATCATAGTTTCTTTTAAATTTAAAGACTCTGCAAAACTTAGAGCTTGATTAATAGAATTAACCCAAATAACATTTTTAGAGTTAGAGCTGTTATAGTGATAAAAATCACTAAGCTTACTAATAATAATATTTACTCTTTCAGATAGAGGTTTTTTACCAATTGATTCCCATGTATAACGACCCATAATTACTGGTTTATGCAAAGTATGCTTTTTAAACCAAGCGAGATCTCTGGGTAAATACCAAGGGATGCTATTATCATTACCAATTACATAATTATTAGCTATAGCTACAATTAAACTAATCATTAAATATATAAGATTTTTCTTAATTACTAAAATTATGAGAAATTTTGTATAAACATAAAGTTGATATCAAACCTGCCACTAAATCATCTAAGATGATACCTAAACCTCCGTAAAAATGATCATTTACCCAAGATATGGGCCACGGTTTCAATATATCAAAAAAACGAAATATAAAAAATCCCAGGATTAAAAACTGCCATTTATAATCCGTTAAACTCATAAAAGTAATACCCATTCCCATAAATTCATCCCATACAATACTACTGTGATCATGTAATCCTAAATAATTTTCTGTTACTTGACAAATATAAATACCATAAATCAAACCTAATAAAATAGTTGCTAAATAAAGGTATCCAGAAAATAAATTTATGATCCACCATAATGGAATTATTAAAATTGATCCTAAAGTTCCAGGAAACCATTTAATGAATCCTATTCCAAAGCCCGTAGCGATAAAATAAGAGATGTTAATAGGTTTTTTTAAATAAAATTTCATAATAAACTATTATAGTAATTTATGTAGTGTAAAACGAATTTTCTGGGCGGCATTATTTAAAACCCCGTTAATAAATTTATGACTATCTTCAGCACCAAAAATTTTTGCTAATTCTATTCCTTCATTAATTACTACTCTATAGGGAATATCTTGACGTTTACTCAGTTCAAATATAGAAATCCGTAAAATAGCTTTTTCTATATGTCCAATTTCATTGATTTTACGACTTAGTAGGCATGGTTGCATAAAATTATCAAGAGCAATATAGTTGTCAGTAACACCTCCTATTAATTCACTAAAATAAGTTTGATCGACATCTTGAAAATTAAGATTCTGTTCTTTAATAAATTGATACACTTCAGCTATCTTATTACCTGATAGTTGCCAGCTATAAATAGCTTGGATCGCACATTCACGTGCACGACGCCTCTGCAGAGGATTCACAAAATAACCTTACAATTTTAGATAAGTGCTTGTAGAAGATTGATCATTTCTAATGTCGAAAGAGCAGCTTCAGTACCCTTATTGCCCGCTTTAGTTCCACAACGTTCAATTGCCTGTTCAATATTTTCAATAGTAAGAAGACCATAAGCAATTGGAATATTACTCTTAAGAGCTATCTTAGCTAATCCAGAACTAGCTATACTACTAATATAATTAAAATTTGGTGTACTACCACGTATTACGCTTCCAAGTGCAATGATTGCATTATATTTATTTATTTCTGCTAACCTTTTTACTACTAAAGGTAATTCATAAGCACCTGGTAACCAGACCACAGTAATATTATCTTCTTTTACCTGTCCTAAACGTGTTAAAGCATCTATAGCTCCATTTAGTAAACTTTGATTAATAAAACGGTTAAACCTAGTAATAGCAATCGCGATATTTGCATATGGAGCAACAATGGTACTTTCAATATTCTTCATGATTTTCCTCATTTTACTGATTTTATTTGAAGGTAATTTTAGGAATTAGAAGTAGCCTAATATCAGGTCCTATTTGATAAATTTCTTTCAAATCAAATTGTAATATATTAGATAATTTATTTAATCCTGGAAGATCGCAAAGATTTCTAGCATTATTTCCTAAAATTTTAGGAGCAATATAAAGAATTAATTCGTCAACCATACCAAATTGTAATAATGCACCAGATAATTTCGCTCCAGCTTCCACTAAAATAGTATTGATTTGCTTTTTACCAAAAAAATACATCATTCTCTTTAAATCAATATATTCTCCATTACAAGGAAGAATTATTTGTTCAACTTTTTTTGGAAATTTGTGTATAGTACTGACATATTTACGTATCAACCAAATTTTTCCACTTTCAAACATTAACCGATGATGAGGTTGAACGCGATTATTACTATCAATAATAATACGTACTGGTTGACGTAATCGCTGTAAAGGATAAATTTTTTTAGTTGCTAAATTTAATTCATTCCAGCGCACTGTTAAAGCAGGATTATCTATAAGTACAGTCGCACTACTGCTAAGTATTGCTGAACTTTGTGCGCGCCAAAATTGAACATCAAGTCTAGCAGCTAATGAGGTAATCCACTGACTTTCACCATTGGCCATAGCAGTACGTCCATCAAGTGATGCAGCGATTTTAAGTTGTAAAAAAGGTAATCCTGTTCTCATCCGTTTCAGAAAACCCCTATTTAATTCTTCTGCTTCAGATTCCATTAATCCCTGATTAACTTCAATACCAGCAGCTTTAAGTTGAGCAAAACCTCTGCCTGCTACTAGTGGATTAGGATCTTGCATTGCAATAACTACACGATGAACTCCTGCAGATATTAAAGCCTCACAACACGGAGGAGTACGGCCTTGATGGTTACAAGGTTCTAAAGTAACATAAACAGTAGCAGTTTTAGCTTTTTCACCTGCCATCTGCAAGGCGTAAATTTCTGCATGTGGCTCACCAGCACAATAGTGATAACCTTCACCCACAATTGTTCCATTGAGTACAATAACACAACCTACATTAGGATTAGGAGTTGTAGTGAATATTCCTCGACGAGCTATTTTGAGGGCTCTCTTCATATAAAATTCATCTTCCATGTAAATTATTTAACATTAATCCTATAATTTTTATTAAATCTTCATGTAATTCACCAGCAAATAATGAATTGATAATTTTTAGAGAATTTTTCTTAAATTTCATTGTGGTGCCCAGAGGCGGAATTGAACCACCGACACAGGGATTTTCAGTCCCCTGCTCTACCAACTGAGCTATCCGGGCACTAATTAATTTAGTGGAGGAATTAAATAGTAATTAATTAATAATGTCAATTGATCTAGAATAAATTTTAGATTCTAGTAATGTATTAGAGTAGTAAGCCAGCAATGATATTGCGGATTGACATTTTGTACTGTCAAAGCTAACAGCTCAGGAGTTTCATAAGGATGCATATCTTTAAGTAAGCGCAATAATTTTCCTGATGGATAGAATCTGTTTTTATTAGCATTTGAACTTGTTGAGTATGTTTAATTTCTCCTTTCCAATAATATAAAGAACTAGCATTTTTAATTGTGTTATACAAACTGCTAATCGTTCTTCTAATGATTTTTTACCAATTTTAATGCCCAATCCTCATTAGGAACTGTACATAATATAATTACTAAGTTACTAACTTTCATTATTAATACTCACCAACTTTAGTAAGTTTGATTTTATTAAAGGTTCAGTTACTCGTTGTAATCCAACTACGCATTCTTTCGAAGATGTACGAATCAAAACTACTCCTTGAGTATTGCGTCCAACAACACTAACTTCTGAAACTCTAATGCGTACAAGAGTGCCAGCATTAGTAATTATCATAATTTGATCAACACTATCAACTTGTACCGCACCAATAACTGTTCCGTTACGTTGATTTACCCTTATAGAAATTACTCCTTGGGTAGCTCGTGATTTAATAGGATATTTATTGACAGCAGTTCTTTTACCATATCCATTTTTAGTAACTGTTAGAATCTCTCCTTTTTTTTCTGGAATAATTAATGACACTACTTTGTCACCCTTAGCTAATTTTATACCACGTATTCCAATGGCATTTCTTCCCATTGATCTAACTTCCTGTTCCTTAAATCGAACTACTTTACCTGCTGCTGAGAATAGCATGACATCATTATTACCATCAGTGATATCAACACCAATTAGTTCATCTCCTTTATTTAATTGGACTGCAATAATTCCTCTATTTCGCGGACGATTAAATTCCGTCATTGCCATTTTCTTAACTACACCACTAGCCGTTGCCATGAAGATATTTCTTCCGGCTGCATATTCTATAACTGGTAAAATTGCTGTAATCCGTTCATTAGATTCTAATGGTAATAAATTAATAATAGGACGTCCACGAGAACCACGAGTTGCTTCTGGTAATTGGTATACTTTAAGCCAGTAAATCCGGCCCATACTTGAAAAACATAGAATCGTGTCATGAGTTTTAGCAACTAACAGACGTTCAATATAATCTTCTTCTTTTATACTTGCTGCCGATTTACCTTTTCCACCACGGCGCTGTGCTTCATACTCTGATAATTTTTGGTACTTTACATATCCTTGATGTGATAAAGTAACGACTACTGCTATTTGATGAATAATATCTTCAAGGTTAATATCAGCACTATTTACCAGAATTTCCGTTTTACGAAGATCACCAAATTGATTGCTAATTAAAATCAATTCTTCGCGAATAAGATTCATCAGCAACTTTGGATTTTCTAAAATTTTCATTAGATCAATAATTTGATTTCTAAGTTCTCGGTACTCATGGATTAATTTTTCATATTCAAGACAAGTAAGTTTTTGTAAACGCAATTCTAATATTGCTTGGACTTGTGGTTTGGTCAATTTATATTTGTTGGGAAAGTTTGGTAATTTAACATGATCTTTAATACTGACTTTTAGAGTATTTGATCGAGGATCATCAATAGCCCAATTTTGAGCTATAAGATTTTCTTGTGCTTCTTTAGTATGATTTGCATTACGAATAATTTCCATCACTTTATCAATATTGACTAATGCAATCGTTAAACCTTCTAATATATGAGCACGTTCACGTGTATGATGTAGATCATGAATGGTTCTTCTGGTAATTACTTCCCTACGATGATCAATAAAAGCTGCTAAAATATCTTTTAGGGTAAGCAATTGCGGTTTGCCTTGATATAAGGCTACCATATTAATACTAAATGATATTTGTAGCGGCGTTATTGTATAAAGGCGATTAAGAACTACTTTACCAACACCATCACGTTTAATTTCAATAACAATTCTCATTCCATCTTTATCGGACTCATCACGTAAGGTATTTATTCCTTCGATTTTTTTATCTTTTACTAGTTCCGCAATTTTCTCAAGTAAACGAGTTTTATTAACCTGATAAGGAATTTCGCTAATAATAATACTTTCACGTCCAGTTTTAGAATTAGTTTCTATTAGACAACGAGCGCGTATTAAAATTTTACCTTTTCCAGTAGTATAGGCTTCCTCAATACCAAGATTACCGTTAATCATAGCTGCTGTAGGAAAATCTGGACCGGGAATATAGTTCATCAATTCTTTGATACTAATATTTTCATTATCAATATAGGCAAGACAACCCTTAATAACTTCTGCTAAATTGTGTGGTGGAATATTGGTTGCCATACCTACAGCTATTCCAGAAACACCATTTATTAAGAGATTAGGTATTTTAGTAGGTAGTACTTCTGGGATTTGTTCATTACCATCGTAGTTGGGAACAAAGTTTACTGTATTTTTATCTAAATCTGCCAATAATTCATGAGCGATTTTTGCCATGCGGATCTCAGTATAACGCATTGCCGCAGCAGAATCACCATCAATAGATCCGAAATTACCTTGACCATCAATTAATATATAACGCAAAGAGAAAGGTTGTGCCATGCGCACAATTGCATCGTATACTGCCATATCCCCATGGGGATGATACTTACCAATTACATCACCAACTATACGAGCTGATTTTTTATATGGTTTATTCCAATGATTCATTAGGATATGCATGGCGTAAAGTACGCGACGATGTACTGGTTTTAGTCCATCTCGGATATCAGGTAGTGCCCGTCCTACAATCACTGACATAGCATAATCTAAATATGAATGCTGAAGTTCATCTTCAATATTAATCGGTATTATTTCACGGGAAAAATTACTCATTAAGCCATTAATCCTCTAGTTTTAGATACCGGCATTTTACCAAAAATGCAGATAATCATCTTATAGATACAATCATTAATTTTATCATATTGTAATCTCTAGTTAAATAACAGTTTTTTAATTATCATAGAACTAATAACTATCTAAATAGGATAATCTTCATTAAATATAGGAGATGTAACAGTAATGAATGATTATAATGATGAATACTGGATGCAACATGCTTTAGTATTAGCGGAATATGCAAATCAGCTAGGAGAAGTTCCAGTTGGTGCGATTTTAGTAAAATCTGATCGTATTATTAGTCAAGCTTGGAATTGTAGGATTAGTATTAATGATCCTACTGCACATGCTGAAATAATAGCGTTACGCCTTGCGGGAAAAATCCTACAAAATTATCGATTACTCAATACAATACTTTATGTGACACTTGAACCTTGTATAATGTGTACAGGAGCCATTCTAGATAGTAGAATTGAACGTGTAGTTTTTGGAGCTAGAGATTACCAACATGGTATTTCTTTATTGCTCAGAAAAAAAATTGGCTTAAATAATCGAATAGAATTTAAAGGTGATGTTCTTGGTAATGCATGTAGGAGATTATTGAAAAATTTTTTTAAGCAACTTCGCAAAAAAAATAGTAAATTATCTTAATAAGTTATAATCAATTCATGATTTTCTATAATTTATTCATTACTAAGTAATTTTAATAGAAGATTTACTACTTGTACATTTCCAGCAATCAGATTATTGTAAATCATCATTTGATAACGTCCACGAAAAGATGTTATCACACCTCCGGCTTCACGTATTAACAATTCACCAGCACTAAAAGATAATTGATTAAAACCAATTTTAAAATAACCATCTATACGCCCTGAAGCAATATAAGCTAGATCTAATGCAGCCGAACCGCTAGCATGACAATCGGCACATTTACTAAATATTACTGCAATTTGCTTTAAATATTCTTTAGAATAATACTGAGGATTATTTATGAAAGAAAAATCGGTAGCTAAAATCATTCTATTTAGATTTCTGACTTCACTTACTCTAATTCGGTAACCATTCAATTTGGTACCTTGACCGCGCACTGCAGTAAATAATTCATTGCGAATAAAATCATAAATTACTGCTATCTCAGTGCGTTTTTTTATAATAACCGCTATAGAAACAGCCCAATGAGGGATTTTTTTGATAAAATTGGTTATGCCATCTAATGGATTTATTATCCATTGTACTTCTTGATTTTTCATTTCAAATTCAAATTTTGAATAACGTTTAAAAGAAATTACATGTTCTGGATAACATTTATGTATAATATTAATAACTAATGTTTCTATTTCTTTCATCATATATAAAATTTGATCAGATTGTTGATACTTAGTTATTTCAATTTTTACGGAATTTTTATATATTAAATCTCCTGCGATGCGTGCTGATCGTATAGCAATGTTGAGGATTGGATGCATAATTATCTCCTGCAGTAAGTATTAATATATTAACATTCAGAAGTGAAATGATTGATTGGATGAAAGTTGCCCATTTTTGATTACTCATACCTAAGATTCATTATATAGTTGACTAAATTACTCAAGTATGAAATATTATAAGCAATCAATATATAATATCATAATTTTATTGTACTAAGACACTAAAATATTGAATTTTATTTAGTAATAAATATGAAATTAACATCTAAAGGTCATTATGCTGTTATTGCAATACTTGATATTGCGCTAAATTCACATCTAGGTCCAGTATCGCTTACAGATATTTCGAAACGTCAAGGCATTTCTGTTTTTTATTTACAGCAACTATTAGCTAAATTACGTAAACAAGGATTAGTATCAAGCATTCGTGGACCAGGTGGCGGGTATATTTTAGTAAAAAAAATTAATGAAATTGCTGTTATTTCAATAATGAGAGCTGTTGATGAATCAGTAGATGCCACTCGATGTCAAGGAAAAGAAAGTTGTCATAATGGAGAACGATGTAGTACTCATACCTTATGGAATCATCTAAGTGAGCTTATTAATGAATTTCTTAATAAAATTACTTTAGCGGAATTGGTTAAAAATAACCTTATTGCTAGGATTTCAAATCCTCAAGTAATAAGAGAATCAGTTACTTTAAAATTATCAGAACTTAATAAATTTAAAAGTAGCTAATACGGAGTTTTCATGAAATTACCAATTTATTTAGACTATTCAGCAACTACACCAATTGACTTACGTGTAGCTAAAAAAATGATGCATTATATGACTAAGGATGGCATCTTTGGTAATGCGGCTTCTCGATCACATCGTTTTGGATGGCAAGCGGAAGAAGCAGTAGATATAGCACGTAATCAGATTGCCGAACTTATTGGAGCTGATCCTAGAGAAATTATTTTTACATCAGGAGCTACAGAATCAGATAATCTCGCTATTAAAGGAATTGCGGGATTTTATCAAAATAAGGGTAAACATATTATTACTAGTAAAATAGAGCATAAAGCTGTATTAGATACTTGTCGCCAGTTAGAAGGTGAAGGTTATGAGGTGACTTATTTGTCTCCTGATAAATCGGGTATTATAGATCTAAAAATTTTAGAGAAAGCAATCCGTCATGATACTATTTTGGTATCTATTATGCATGTTAATAATGAGATAGGAACCATACAGGATATTGCTTCAATTGGTCAATTATGTCGTCATTATAATGTTTTTTATCATGTTGATGGTACCCAAAGTGTTGGCAAACTACCAATTGATCTAAAAAAAATCAATGTTGATCTCCTGTCTTTTTCTGCACATAAAATCTACGGTCCTAAAGGAATTGGTGTTTTATATGTACGCCGAAAACCACGAGTTCGTTTAGAAGCACAAATTCATGGTGGAGGTCATGAACGAGGAATTCGTTCGGGCACTTTACCAGTACATCAAATTGTCGGAATGGGTGAAGCTTGTCGTATTGCAAATGAAGAGATGAAAGATGAAATAAAAAGATTAAGTAAGTTGCGTAACTATCTTTGGAATGGTCTTCAAAATCTTGAAGAAGTTTACTTAAATGGTTCTCTTGAACATAGTGCACCAAATATTCTTAACGTTAGTTTTAATTATGTAGAAGGAGAATCATTGATGATGGCTTTAAAAAATTTAGCCGTTTCTTCAGGTTCAGCTTGTACTTCTGCTAGTTTAGAACCTTCTTATGTATTGCGTTCATTGGGTATTAATGATGAATTAGCACATAGCTCGATTAGATTTTCTCTAGGACGTTTTACTACAATTGAAGAAATAGATTATACAATTCTATTAGTGCGTAAATCAATTATTAGACTACGTGAACTTTCGCCACTTTGGGAAATGTATAAACAGGGTATAGATCTTAATAGTATTAATTGGATATGTCAACCAAGTTTATAATGTAATGATAGTTTAAGGAAATTTAAAATGGCTTATAGTAAAAAAGTGATAGATCATTATGAAAATCCTCGCAATGTAGGATCATTTGACAACACAGATGATTCAGTTGGTAGTGGTATGGTAGGTGCCCCTGCATGCGGAGATGTAATGAAATTACAAATTAAAGTTAATGGTGATGGTATTATTGAAGATGCACGTTTTAAAACATATGGATGTGGTTCTGCTATTGCATCTAGTTCACTAATAACTGAATGGGTAAAAGGTAAATCCTTAGAGGAAGCCGAATCAATTAAAAATATTCAGATTGCTGAAGAATTAGAATTACCACCAGTTAAAATTCATTGCTCTATTTTAGCAGAGGATGCTATCAAAGCAGCAATTGCGGATTATAAAGGCAAAAATCCTAGATAATTTAATTTATCAGTTTGCTAAGGTAGTACTATATTATGTCAATTACTTTAAGTGATAGTGCAGCGGCACATCTTCATAAGGTTTTGAATGACCGAAATCAGTGTTTTGGATTGCGTTTGGGAGTAATTACTTCAGGTTGTTCTGGTATGGCTTATGTTCTAGAATTTGTTGATGAATTACAGCCCGAAGATACTTTTATAGAAAATAAAGGTATAAAAATTTTTATCGATAAAAAAAGTTTATTATATATCAATGGTACTGAATTAGATTTTGTAAAAGAAGGACTGAATGAAGGTTTTAAGTTTAATAATCCTAATGTAAAATATCAATGTGGATGTGGTAAAAGTTTTAATGTATAGATGAGATGTTTGGTATTTTTCTATTATTAGGAATTTTATGAACTATTTTAAAATTTTTGGATTACCTATTAATTTTAAACTTGATACTAAACTACTAGAAGCGCGTTTTTATGATTTACAGCGAAAATTTCATCCTGATAGATACCTAAAAAATTCTGAAGATAAATTTGATGTATTAACAAAATCAGCATTGGTTAATCAAGCGTGGAAAGTTTTGAGTAATCCTCTTTCAAGAGCAGAGTATTTATTATTACTTCATGGTTTCGATGTTAATAGCGAGCAACATAATAATTTAATGGATACTAACTTTTTAAAATTACAGTTTGATTTGCGTGAAGAATTAGAAAATATTGAGCAAAAAGCATGTTTAAAAGAATTAAGTAATTTGGCTAATCGAATTGAATCATCCATAAGTAAAATACATTACCAAATAGAACAAGAAATGGAATCCCAAAATTGGGATAAAGCAGCTAATACCTTACGTCAAATCCGAATGTTTACAAAATTGCGTTTTAAAATTGAAGATTTAGAAAATAAATTATTAAATTTATAAATGGAAAGCAATTATGGCATTATTGCAAATTAGTGAACCTAAAAAAAATCTTAAAGTAACAGCAAATAGGAAAAAAGATCAAGGATTAGCTGCAGGTATTGATTTAGGAACTACATATTCTTTGATAGCAACGGTGCGAAATGGTAATGCAGAAATCATCTCAGATCTACAAAATCGCTATCTATTACCTTCTGTAGTACATTATCAAGATAGAGGAAAAATTGTAGGTTGGGATGCACTTTATCAGGCATCATTTGATCCGGTTAATACGATTACTTCGGTAAAAAGAATAATGGGTTGCTCAATTTCTGAGATAAGAAAGCGTTACCCTAATTTACCTTACAATTTTACAAACAGTGATAATAATGGTTTTCCACTAATTGCTACATCTGCAGGTATGATTACTCCAGTAAAAGTTTCAAGCGATATTTTAACGGAGCTATTGAAAATCGCTAAAAAAACTTTAGACATAAGTTTTTCAGAAGTTGTTATTACTATTCCAGCATATTTTAATAATGTTCAACGTCAAGCAACTAAAGATGCTGCAGAGTTAGCAGGCTTACATGTTTTACGATTGCTTAATGAACCTACGGCGGCTGCGATTGCTTATGGAGTTCAAGCAGGAGTAGAAGAAATTATTGCCGTTTATGATTTAGGTGGTGGTACTTTTGATATTTCATATCTTAAATTAAATCAAGGAGTCTATGAAGTTTTAGCAACTGGAGGTCTTTCTAATCTTGGAGGAGATGATTTTGACCAACTATTAGTAAATTTATTTACTCAAAAAATCGGTTTAAAGGATTTCGATGATCAAATTTTACAACGTAAAATGTTAGAAGCTGCGACTGAAGCAAAAATTATCTTAAGTCATAAAACACAGACTTTAGTTAAAATTAAAAACTGGCAATTTGTAGTTACTCGTAAAGAATTTGAAGAATTAATTACTCATTACATAGAGCAGACTATATTTATGTGTCGTCGTACTTTAAAAGATGCCAATTTAAGGCCCCAAGATATCTCAAAAATAATTCTGGTTGGAGGTTCTACTAGATTACCTCTGATACGTGAGAAAGTAGCTGAATTTTTTGGTCAAAACCCTTTAACATCTCTTGATCCTGAAAAGATTGTAGCACTAGGAGCAGCTATTCAAGCTAATATACTTTTAGGTAATCATCAACATGATCTGTTGTTATTAGATGTTATTCCATTATCATTAGGTATAGAAACTTTAGGTGGTTTTGTCGAAAAAATTATACAACGTAATAGTACTATTCCTATCATTAAAAATCAAGAATTTACAACTTTTAAAGATGGGCAAACTACTATGATGATCCATATTTTACAAGGAGAACAAGAAAAAGTTGTTCATTGTCGCTCAATAGCTCGCTTTATTCTAAGTGGAATACCTGAGTTACCAGCAGGAAAAGCTCGTATTAACGTAATTTTTAAGTTAGATGCTAATGGATTACTAAGTGTTACTGCTATAGAAAAACTTACTGGTGTTTCTGCTTCTATTAAGGTTCATCCTACTCATGGTTTAAGTAAAAACGAACTTATCAGTATGATTAATAATGATTTACATGTACCTCTAGTTAATTTATCGTCAGTTAATACCTAAGAAAATTAAGTATATTTCAATCTTATATACGAGATTATATTAATGCCAAAAATTATTTTTTTACCACATGATATATTGATTCCAGGTGGAAAAACCGTTGATGCTCAAATAGGAGAAACCATCTTAGATGTAGCATTACGTAACGGGATTCAAATTGAGCATGCATGTGAAAAATCTTGTGCATGTGCAACATGTCATTGTGTGGTTCGAGCAGGTTTTAATTCTTTATCACCTATGATGGAAAATGAAGATGATGTGCTAGATAAAGCTTGGGGAGTAAAACCTCAAAGTAGGTTAAGTTGCCAAGCTTATATCAATAGTGAAGATCTAGTAGTAGAAATACCCCAGTATACAATAAACATTATTTAATATGCTTCAATAACATTGAAAGTTATCATTTTATGATATATATAATTTTAATATTATATTGAAGTATTTATATTTAGAGTATCTATTATGACAATAGAACGTACCTTAGCGATTATTAAACCTAATGCAGTAGCTAAAAATCTGATTGGCACTATATATTCACGACTTGAAAGTAAAGATTTTCAGATTATTGCAGCTAAAATGCAACATTTATCTAGAAAAAAAGCACAGGAATTTTATGGAAAACATAAAGATCAATCTTTTTTTGATAAATTAATAGCGTTTATGATTTCCGGACCTATTATGCTCTCTGTCTTACAAAGAGATAATGCAGTTCAATTTCTTAGAGATTTAATGGGAGCAACGGATCCTGCATATGCTATTTCTGGTACTTTACGTGCGGATTATGCTGATGATATTACTGCTAATGCTATTCATGGTTCAGATTCTCGAGAGTCTGCCAACCGAGAAATTAGTTATTTTTTTCTCGAAGATGAAATTTTCGAGAATCGTAAATTTAATTATTATTAAATCATAATAAAATATGGTTGCAAAATTTATTTCGTTATCATCTCCATTTTTAAGTTGTCATAAAGATAATAGAATTAATTTACTTAATTTAAATCGTAAAAAAATGCATGATTTTTTCATTTCTATTGGAGAACCATCTTATCGCGCAGATCAAGTAATGAAATGGATTTATCATGATTATTGTAATAATTTTAATTTAATGACAAACCTTAACAAAAAATTAACTAATAAACTTATCTGCTGCGCTAAAATTCAAGCTCCTGAAATTACCGAAGAATATAGATCTAATGATGGTACAATTAAATGGATTATTCTGGTAAAAAATCAAAAAGTAGAGATGGTTTATTTACCTCATGCTAGAGGGGCTACTCTTTGTATTTCTTCCCAACTCGGATGTGCATTAAAATGTAGATTTTGTTTCACAGCACAGCAAGGATTTAATCGTAATTTATGTGTTTCAGAAATTATTGGCCAATTATGGATTGCTAATAAAACTCTTATTACTCGAGGTAGGCATCCAATTAATAATGTAGTGATGATGGGAATGGGAGAACCACTTCTTAATTTATCTAATGTATTACCAGCTATAGAAATTATGCTAGACAAGTTTGGATTAGCTATATCTAAAAGACATATTACTATATCAACATCTGGTATAGTTCCAGCCATCGATAAACTAAAAAAAAAAATTGATGTAGCATTAGCTATTTCATTACACGCACCTAACGATAAATTGCGAAGTTCCATTATGCCAATTAATAATAAATATAATATCACTAGCCTTTTAGCAGCAGTACGTCGTTATTTAGCTAATTCTAGTGCTAATCATGGTTTAGTTACTATTGAGTATGTTATGATAGATCATGTTAATGATTACATAGAGCATGCTTATGAATTAGCCGAGCGTCTGAAAAAAATCCCATGTAAAATTAATTTAATTCCCTGGAATCCATATCCTAATGCACCTTATAAACGTAGTTCAATTATTAGAATTGAACGTTTTTATAATGTAATGATCTCCTCGGGTTTTATTACTCTAATCCGTAAAATTCGCGGGGATGATATTAATGCGGCTTGTGGACAATTATCTGGATCAGTTATTAATCGAATTAAATTGACTTAATTCCATAGTTAATTAATCGATAAATTGCAGATTGGCTAAAATTTAACTATTAGTTATTCTATCTTATTAAGATGTATTAATAAGTAATAAATCTCGAATGAGATTTAACCATTTATTAATAATAGATATATAAATTTTATAACAATCTAATAAATTGGTCAGTTTATTACAGATTTTAATGAAAATGTGGGAGAATCAAATATGTATCCTAATACAATCATAAGGCGTAAATCAAAAATGATTCATGTTGGAAAGGTTCCCATAGGAGGTGAATCACCAATTTCTGTACAATCTATGACCAATACTATTACTACTAATATTGAAGAAACCATTAAACAGATCAAAGCATTAGAACAGGTGGGAGCAGATATTATTAGAATCTCTATTCCTAGTATGGATGCTGTAGAAGCATTTAAAAAGATCAAACATCAAGTAAAAGTTCCATTGGTTGCTGATATTCATTTTGATTATCGACTTGCATTAAAAGTTGTGGAATATGGTGTTGATTGTTTGCGTATTAATCCAGGTAATATTGGTAACAAAGGGCGTATTCGTCAAATTATTAACTGTGCTCGTGATCATAATATTCCAATTAGAATTGGAATTAATGCAGGTTCCTTAGAAAAAGATTTACATAAAAAATATGGACGGCCTACTCCACAAGCTTTACTAGAATCAGCATTACGTCAAATTGATTATTTTGATCAAATGAATTTTGAATATTTTAAAGTGAGTATTAAGGCTTCAGATGTATTGATAGCTGTAGAGTCATATCGGCTTCTCGCTAAACAGATCGAACAACCTTTACATTTAGGTATTACTGAAGCTGGTGGTGCTCGTGCGGGAGCAGTTAAATCTGCTATTGGATTAGGTATAATGTTATCGGAAGGTATTGGTGATACTTTAAGGGTTTCTTTAGCTGCAGATCCAATAGAAGAAATTAAGGTAGGATTTGATATTCTAAAATCTTTACGGATTCGTTCACGAGGTATTAATTTTATTGCCTGTCCAACTTGTTCACGACAGGAATTTGATGTGATTAAAACTATAAATATTTTAGAAGATCGCTTAAATGATATTATTACTCCTATGGATATTTCTATTATTGGTTGTGTAGTTAATGGACCAGGAGAAGCTTTAATATCAAATATAGGTGTAGCAGGAAGTAAAAATAAAAGTGGATTATATGAAGATGGCATAAGGATCAATAAATTAGATAATAGTAAATTAATTGACCAACTAGAAAATATCATTCGTGCTAAAGCGGCATTATTAGATAAACTTCAAGAAATGGATTCTTAAAAGCTTAAATTATTTAAATAAGGATAATTTGCTTATTAGTCACTACTTTAGTGTGTAACATAAAATTTATAAATTGGAAGTTGATGGTGAATCGAATTCAGTCGGTGCGTGGAATGCATGATTATCTTCCCGCCGAAGCTTTAATGTTTAATAAAATTGAAAAAATACTTGTACAGGTACTTAATAGTTATGGATATCGTGAAATTATACTACCTATTGTTGAACGGACCTCATTATTTAAACGTGCTATAGGTGAAATCACTGATGTAGTAGAAAAAGAAATGTATATGTTTAAGGATCGTCATGGTGAAAGTTTAACTCTTAGACCAGAAGGAACCGCATGCTGTGTTCGTGCTGGTATCCAGCATGGATTACTATCTCGGAGTGAGCAACGTTGGTGGTATTCTGGACCTATGTTTCGCTATGAGCGACCGCAAAAAGGCCGTTATCGTCAGTTTCATCAGTTAGGGATAGAAGTTTTTGGATTACCTGGCCCAAATATTGATGCTGAACTAATTATACTGACAGCTAGATGGTGGCGAAATTTAGGAGTTATTGATTATCTTTCTCTTGAAATCAATAGTTTAGGTTCTCTGGAGGCTCGTATTCGTTACCGCTCGGCTTTATTTTCATTTTTTAAAAATAGATTACAATTTTTAGATGAAGATAGTAAAAAACGCATATATACTAATCCCCTGCGAATACTAGATAGTAAAAATTCTACTGTTAAAATGATGTTAAATGAAGCACCCATACTAAGTGATTATCTTGATAAAGAATCTCAAGAACATTTCATAAAATTATGTCATTTATTAGATCTCAATGGAATTAAATATACTATTAATCCATTTTTAGTTCGGGGTCTAGACTACTATAATAGAACTGTTTTTGAATGGGTAAATTCAAGTATTAGTTCACAAGGAACCTTATGTGCTGGTGGGCGTTATGATAATCTAGTTTCTCACCTTGGTGGAAATTTTACTCCAGCAGTAGGATTAGCATTAGGTCTTGAAAGATTACTAATGTTAGTTAATTCTGTTAATGCAACCTTTAAATCTTTTGAACCCATCGATATTTATATAATCGCTTCTTGTAGTTCTCGAGAAGCAGAACTAATAGTTTTAGCTGAAAAATTGCGGGATAGTTTTCCAAAAATTAAAATTATGACAAATTATACGGGTGGTAAATTAAAAAAAAAATTTACGGATGCTAATAAATTAGGAGCTCGTCTTGTATTATTATTAGGTGAAAATGAAATATTAAGTAATATAATAACTATAAAAGATTTACGTACTGGAGAACAAAACATTCTTGAATCAGATCAATTAATTAAATTGATTAGAGATAAATTTTACTAAGTAGATTTTAGGAAATTAGTGTGAAATATTATAATAGTAATCGAGAATCTCTTCGTATTATGCAAAGGTTTATAACTATTAATAATCAGCTATTATTATTTTTTGCTTTGGTATTTTTTATAATAGGATTATTATTGAGTGTGCGATATTGGTATACATATAACATTAATAAAGTCAGAAAAAATTCGGCTATATATTTGACCAATATAAAACAAATCAATCTTAACCAACATCATAAGCAAAGATTTATTAGTAAGAAGAATATTTATGGTATATTGATTGTTTTAAATCAAGTAAAAGATTTGATCCTAAATAATCAATTAGATCAAGCCGCGTTACGATTAAAAAATAGTTTAAAAAATATTAAGGATAATAATATATATGCAATCTTCAGTATACGCCTGGCTCGTATCCAATTAGAACAAAAAAAAATTCCTGAAGTTTTGCATACCCTTAATAAGATCAAGGGTGATCAATGGAATTCAATAATTGCAGAGATACGGGGGGATGCCTTTTTAAGCAAGGGAGCTCTTCAAGAAGCCAATCAAGAATGGCACAACTCTATTAATTTCAGTATGTCACCTCTAATTAAAGATCTCATACAAATGAAAATCGATAATTTCTTAAATCATAGCTTAGTACAATCAAATTAGTATACTAAGGTGTCTTTTGATAAGGTGTCAAAGATGGTTATTCCTTTAATTGCTTTAGTAGGACGTCCAAATGTGGGTAAATCTACTTTATTCAATAAATTAACCAATACATCTGATGCCTTGGTATCAGATACTCCTGGAATGACACGTGATCGTAAATATGGCTATATTAAAGTTAATGAACAACAATTTATTATAATTGATACAGGTAGTATTGAAGAAGATGAAGGAGATATTAATAAGGAAGTTTTTTCACAATTTATGCAGGCGATTAATGAATCAGATCTAATATTATTGATAGTAGATGCACAAGTAGGATTAATGCCAGGTGATATTCATTATATGAATATTCTTCGTTACTATAAAAAAACTGTTTTTATAGTAGCAAATAAAAGTGAAGGTAATACTTTAGTATCAGAATTTTATTCTTTGGGCCATAATAAAATTTATTTAATTACAGCATTACAAAAAAATAGTATAAAGAAATTATTATCACAAATAGTAGCTTGGTGGATAGATCGTACATGTCATAAAGATCTAAATAAATCAAATCTAGCTAATTTATTTTTAATTAAAAATCCCCCAGTAAAAAATAATAGTTCTTTTCAAGGATTATCAATTAAAATTGCTTTGGTAGGACGTCCAAATGTGGGTAAATCTACTTTGATTAATTCTATCATTGGAAAAGAACGAGTAATAGTTTTTAATCTTCCAGGAACAACGCGTGATAGTGTCGATATTCCATTTTTGTATGATGGGTGTCAGTATGTATTAATTGATACAGCTGGTATACGTAAACATGTAAAACGATTTGAAAAATTGGAAAAATTATCAGTACAAAAAACCATACGAGTTATTAAAGAAGCTAATGTTATAATAATTATTATCGATGCACTTGAAGGAATTCTGGATCAGGATCTTTCCTTATTAACTTTGATTATTAATCAAGGTCGCTCTTTAGTTATTGTTGTAAATAAATGGGATACTTTAGCTCATGAAATGAGAAAAAAATTTAAAATTGATCTTGAATTTCGTTTAAAATTTATTAAATTTGTAAGGATACACTTCATTTCAGCATTAAAGAGAACTGGAATCAGGAATTTATTTAATTCAGTTAAAGAAGCTTACTATTCATCAATAAAACGAGTAAGTACAGCAATACTGACTCGTATTATGGTAATGGCAATTAAAGATCATCATCCCCCATTATATATAAAATTAAAATATGCTCATTATGGTGGAATTAATCCTCCAATCATTGTTGTTCATGGTAATAAAGTAAAAGAATTACCACAGTTTTATAGAAATTACCTAGTGAATTATTTCAGACGTTCATTATATCTAAAAGGAACTCCGATTGTTCTGTCTTTAAAAGAAGGTTCGAATCCTTTCAAAAAAAATCAAAGTAAATATAAAAGATCTCATTAATTTAATAATATTTAGTTTTTATTTAAAATATTTTATATCTAAGACTTTACTAATAACTTCACCATCAATGAATCTGGTTTTTAATACATTACCAAGTTGTATTTGTTTAATACTCTTAATAAGCGTATGATCATAAGGACTGATTTTAGTGATACTATAACCGCGTTTAAGTGTAGCTAGCGGACTAAGAGTTTCAAATTGAGTAACTGTAGAAACAAGATGTTGACGGTATTTATTGAATAATATAGAAATATGCTTTTGGATTCGATATTGTAATTGCTGAAGTATTTTATGTAATTGATAAATATTTAGTTGTGGCTGAATAGCAAATAAACGTTGTTTCAATAATGTATATTGCTGAGTAGCCTTTCGGAGTTGCATTTGCAATAAATCTTCTAATTGGTAAGATTTGGTAGTTAAAACAGTTCTTTGACGCATTATAGATAATTGTGGATGATGTTGTTTTAGCTGATGAAATAAAGAGGTTAAATAATTATTTTGTTGTGCTAAAAAATAATCCATCGCCATTGCCAAACGTTGTTTTTGAGATTGTATTTGTCGCAGTAATTCGTGTTTATTGCGGCTCACAAGTTCAGCGGCTACTGATGGTGTAGGTGCTCGTACATCAGCGACAAAATCCGCTATAGTAACATCAGTTTCATGACCTACCGCACTGATAGTAGGAATTTTGCTAGCAAAGATAGCACGTGCTACACGTTCATCATTAAAACACCATAAATCTTCCCAAGATCCACCACCACGTCCAAGAATGAGAACATCGCACTCATTACGTTTATTAGCTATTTCGATTGCATATCTCAGGCTTTCTGGTGCGAGCTCTCCTTGTACTATAGCCGGGTAAATGATTATCGGTAATAATGGATCACGACGCTGAAGAATTCTTAAGATATCATGTAATGCAGCTCCGGTAGTTGATGTAATAATACCAACTTGTTGTGCTGGATTAGGTAACTCCTTTTTAAATTTATGATCAAATAATCCTTCAGTAAATAATAGGTTTTTTAATTGCTCATATTGTTGTTTTAAAATTCCGTCACCTGCGAGTTGTATATTTTCAGCGATAATTTGATAATCCCCCCTGGGTTCATATAGCGTAATAGCTGCATATACAATAATTTGCTGCCCGTTTTTAGGACAGAACATAGCACGACAATTATAGTTGCGAAACATTACACAACGCACCTGAGCAGTATTATCTTTGAGCGTAAAATACCAGTGGCCCGAAGTAGGTTGAGAAAAATTAGAAACTTCAGCATTTAACCAAATTTTGTTAATTTTATTTTCAATAAGTTCTCTTACGATTTTATTAAGACGACTAACTGTAAAAACATTTGGTAAATATCTATGTGACATTAAAGTAAAATTATTAATCAAATTTATTAGTAAATAATACCTTTCTATTATAGATGATCAAGATTTTTTTACTAAAAATAATATAGATGAATTAATCTGGACTATATAATCTAAGAGAAATATTTTAAGGAATGGAGATATTTTCATGCTACGCATAGCTAAAGAAGCACTTACATTTGATGATGTTTTATTAGTTCCTGCTTATTCTACAATTTTACCTCATACAGTAGTTCTGAATACTTGGTTAACCAATAAGATTGCTTTAAACATTCCTATGTTATCTGCTGCTATGGATACAGTTACTGAATCTACTTTAGCTATCGGTTTGGCACAAGAAGGAGGATTAGGTTTTATTCATAAAAATATGTCAATTGAGCAACAGGTAGAGGAAGTACGTAAGGTTAAAAAACATGAAAGTGGTGTTGTTCTAGATCCACAAACAGTATTACCAGAGACCAGATTATGGGAAGTAAAGATCTTAACTAAACGTAATGGTTTTGCTAGTTATCCCGTAGTAAATAAGAATTATGAATTGGTTGGAATTGTAACGAGACGTGATCTTCGTTTCGTTACCGATCTTAATAAACCAGTTTCTGCTATCATGACTTCAAAAGACCGTTTACTAACCATTAAAGATGGAGAATCACGTGATGTTATTTTACAAAAAATGCATGAAAAACGTGTTGAAAAAGCCTTGGTAATAGATGCCAATTTTCATTTACGTGGCATGGTTACAATTAAAGATTTTAATAAAGCTGAACGTCAACCCTATGCATGTAAAGATGAACAAGGTCGTTTGCGTGTTGGTGCTGCGGTTGGAATTAGTATTGGAAATTATAAACGTATTGATGCTCTAGTAGCCGCAGAAGTTGATGTATTATTAATTGATTCTTCACATGGACATTCAGAAGGAGTATTACAATGTATTCGTGAAACCCGTGAGAGATATCCAAATCTGCAAATTGTGGGAGGTAATATAGCAACTGCCGCGGGTGCATTAGCATTAGCAGAGGCGGGAGTTAATGCTGTTAAAGTAGGTATTGGACCTGGTTCAATTTGTACTACTCGCATCATTACTGGTGTAGGCATACCACAAATTACTGCAATTTCCGATGCGGTTACTGCTTTACATAAATCTGGTATTCCGGTAATAGCAGATGGAGGTATTAGATTTTCCGGAGATATAGCTAAAGCAATTGCAGCTGGAGCATCTTGCGTTATGATAGGTTCATTATTAGCTGGAACTGAAGAATCTCCAGGAGAAATTGAATTGTATCATGGACGCGCTTTTAAATCATATCGTGGTATGGGTTCTCTAGGATCGATGTCACATGGTTCATCAGATCGGTATTTTCAAAATGAAACTCTAAAAAAATTAGTACCCGAAGGTATTGAAGGACGTGTAGCTTATAAAGGTAAACTTAAAGAAATTATTCATCAGCAAATGGGTGGCTTAAAATCTTGCATGGGTCTAACAGGCTGTAGTACTATTGAAGAATTACGTACTAAAACACAATTTGTACGTATTAGTAATGCCGGTATTACAGAGAGTCATGTTCATGATGTAATTTTAACCAAAGAACCGCCTAATTATCAAATGCATTGATAAATAGCTATTAGATATTATTTTACGAAAATTAAATGGCATTAATCATGATAGAAAATATTCATAGATTTAGGATATTAATTATTGATTTTGGATCACAATATACTCAACTGATAGCTCGTCGCATACGAGAGATAGGTGTATATTGTGAATTATTACCTTGGAATATTACTGAAGAACATATTTTAAAATTTAAACCTAATGGAATTATTCTTTCCGGGGGACCAGAAAGTACTACTGAAGATTATAGTCCACGTGCTCCTAATGGTGTATTTAAAATAGGATGTCCAGTATTAGGAATATGCTATGGTATGCATCTTATGGCTATACAGTTAGGTGGTAAAGTAGAGAAAACATCTCAACGAGAATTTGGTTCCGCAAAAGTTCAAGTCGTTGCGGATAGTATGTTAATTGAGACTATTGGTAGTAAAAGATCGATCTTCGAAGTGTGGATGAGCCATAGTGATAAAGTAACAGTTCTTCCATCAAATTTTATCTCGATAGCTGCTAATAAGAACTGCCCTATTGCTATGATGGCTAACGAAGAGAAGTCTTTTTATGGTGTACAATTTCATCCGGAAGTTACACATACTAAACAGGGACAACTTATACTGAAACGTTTTGTATGTGATATTTGTGCCTGTAAGTCTCTATGGAGACCAGTTAATATAATTAAAGATATAGTGAGATCATTATCTGATCAAATTGGCAAAGATCAGGTTATCCTAGGTCTTTCTGGTGGTATTGATTCTTTGGTTACGGCAATACTATTACATCAGGCTATTGGTCAGCAATTAACCTGTGTTTTTATTGATAATGGATTACTAAGAATTAATAATTCTACTCAATTTATAGATGTAGTGATAAATCGTTTTGAGCTTAAAGTTATTCAGATTTCCGCAGAACAGCGATTTATTTCAGCACTATCTGGAATCAATGATCCTGAAATTAAACGTAAAATTATTGGTCAGCTTTTTATTGATATTTTTGATGAGATCGCTGAAAAATCTATAGCAATAAAATGGCTTGCACAAGGTACTATTTATCCTGATATGATTGAATCCTGTGTTAGAGGTCAAGCACAGTTGATTAAATCACATCATAATGTAGGTGGATTACCTAAAGATATGAAACTTGCTTTAGTAGAACCTCTAAAAAAATTATTTAAAGATGAGGTACGTAAAATCGGATTAGAATTAAAAATTCCTTATGAAATTTTATATCAACATCCTTTTCCAGGACCTGGCTTAGGAGTACGGATTTTAGGAGAAGTCAAAAAAGAATATTGTGAATTATTACGTCATGCAGATTCAATTTTTATTGAAGAGCTTTATAAAGCTAATTTATATTATAAAATTAGTCAAGCTTTTGCGGTTTTTATCCCAGTACGTTCAGTAGGAGTTATGGGAGATGCTCGTAAGTATGATTGGGTTATTGCATTACGTGCTGTAGAAACTGTTGATTTCATGACAGCCCAGTGGGCAAAACTGCCTTATGATTTCCTTGAAATGGTTTCTAATCGTATCCTGAATGAAGTATCAGGAATTTCTCGTATAGTTTACGATATTTCCAATAAACCACCTGCTACCATTGAATGGGAATGATTCAATGCTAATCTTATAATTGAATAGAGCTATCAATTTACAATTGGTAATATATCTCCCTGGTAAATTTTTACTTGTAGTTGACCAACTACAAGTACATGACCTTGTTATTGAGTTCCTTAACTAAAATACAATCCTACTAATTGTTACATAGCATTTACGTCTAAATAATCAGCCATTATTAGTGGATCTCTAATAAAAAATGGTAACTAAAAACCATAAATTATAATTTATATCTAATTCTGCTTTGAGATATCTTTTATTATATGATCCTCCATCTTCAGATACTTGAATAATACGATTATCTATCATCAATAGATTACAGATGTTAAATTTTGTTGTTCATCAGTTAATTCACCTCTTCGGGAAGCTATAAAATCATCTTCAGTATTATAATACTGGTATTTATTTACTACCATATTTCAAGCCTACCAGCCTACCTTAAATAATTTTATTTAAACCACCTTTTCCAAGGTAAACACCATCTTTTACGTTGAGAAATTTTGCTATGATTGATTTTAGCAATCCGTTGTTTAATTTTTTGCAGTAGACTAGGTTCATTATCGGCATTCCATTTCATTCCTGTTAATAATGGAAGTGCATCATTAACATGGCTTACCATCCAAATATTAAATTTTCCATTATGAACTGCTTCAATAACATCTTTTTGCAAACATAAATTAGATAAATTAGTTCTAGGTATAATGACTCCTTGACTACCCGTTAATTGGCGTTGATTACAAATATGAAAAAATCCCTCAATTTTTTCATTAATACTACCAATAGATTGTACATTGCCAAATTGATCTACTGATCCAGTAACTGCCATCTGTTGATCAATTGGTTGACATGATAAAGCACTAATAATTGCACATAATCCTGCTAGTGAAGCACTATCACCATCTATTCTTAGGTAAGTTTGTTCAAAAACTAGTGAGATTGAAAATGGAAGATGGGATTCTAATTCTAACGCAGCAATTAACCAAGATTGTATAATTATCATCCCCTTGTAATGAATATTTCCACCTAAATCAACTTTTCTTTCTACATCTATTAATTCTCCATCTCCATTATGTACAACACAACTAATGCGTAATGGTTCTCCCAAAATAGAAGGATAACCTGGGATTTCTATTACTGACAAACCATTAATCTGCCCGATAACTTTTCCTTCAGTTTGAATAATGGTTTGACCAATTAAAATTGATTTCCTTAAACGTATGGCTAGATAATTTAGCTGCCATTCTCTTGTTGATAAAGCATGTTGTAAACTTTCTCCATTAAGTTCCGATGAAGTACAATATTGTACTGATGAATCCAGTTGCATTTCAATCCAAACAGGACAAAGAGGTAAAAGGTGTTGATTTCCGGTATAGCGTACGCCTGCCTGAAATAATACCGGCCAAAAATCCGCACTCAGACGGACTTTATGAGTTTTTAAAGCTATCTGTGTTACCCATTGGCACCATATTAAAACATTTTCTTCATTTAATACTTCTAATTCTTCTTCAAATTCACTGTAAATACAAATTGAAGCTAACTTTGGTTCAATTTCCCTAAATTCATCTAAGAGTTGTCTTTCACCAGTAATAATAAGTTTAAAATCTAATGGCATTGATGGAATACTAATAGGTAATGGTTTTTGAGTTAGTGACAACCAATAAAAGCGTTTTTGTATTAATATTTCTTTAATGCGAAACCAGATTTTCGGTTGATCTAAAATACTACGTAGTGCTAATATTAGTACCCCACCATGGGCACGATGTATTAAACCAGGTTCTATAGTAATTTTGTGCTTAAAAATTCGCACAGATCCGAAAAGCTGTTCTGGACTACTCCATTGAGAATAGATTATTTCACCATGACTAGAAAAATTCTCTTCTCTAGAACGTGCCTGCTGCCAACTTATTTTGTCTTCTTGGATATTATAGTAACCTCCTAGAACAATTTTTTCGGGATTTTTTTGACGTGCTAAATTGGCAATTAGAGAAAGATAATTAACATGTTCTGGACATTTTACTAACATTAAAGGAATTTTTGCGGTGCAATGTTTTAAGAGATCTTCTATACCAGTATTTAAACGAGGTTGAATATTATAAAAACATGTAGGATCCCAATCAAATTTAGATAAAAATAGATGTTTAAATTTTAAAATTTCAGGTTGTAGTTCATGCCATTTAAGTTTTTTATTTAAAGTAAGCATAATAATCTAATTAATTCAGAAAGTGATTCTACCTAATATTAAGATATTAAGTATCTTTAATGCTTAATATCTTAGAATAATTTCAGAATTTTTCCTAATAATAATTTTATAAATTATAACCCCCGATACTATGGGGGCTATATAAGAGGACAATAATTCTCGAAAAATTTTTTTTAAATTATGATTTATGAGATGTTTACTTCTTTGACACCAGTAACCTCGATTTCTACGCGACGATCTGGTGATAAGCAATTAATTAAAGCAGAACTACTTTTTAACATGTCACATCTGTGATCAGTAATGGAATTATATTCTCCCATACCACGAACTAAAATTTTTTCAGCTGGCATACCTTTTAAAATAAGATAATCAGCAACTGATTGAGCACGGTTTTCCGATAATTTTTGATTATATAATTTTGAACCGATGCGATCAGTATAACCTATTACTATAGTATGACTATCTTTTGGATCTATAGCTTTGATTTGTGAGTATAATCGATCTAGTTCTTGCTTGCCTTGCGGTTTTAATTTTATTTGATCAAAGTTAAAAAGAACATCTGATTTAAGGGTAAAATGTTGATTTTTTATTAATGGTTCTTGAATTGGTATCTGTGTACTAATATTAGTAGCCTGTGGGATATTTACTACGTCATGATTAAATCGATAAGTAAGACCTAAACTTAGCATTCCATTGTCTGGAGTAGTACCTACCGTATCTACATCTCCTAAGTTATTAATCCATTGGTAATCTAATCTACTTACTAAATTTTTAGATAAAGAATATTCTATACCTACCGCACCTAAAGGTGAAATCCCGGTATCATGATCTTTGATTTTACCCCAAATTGGATTAGTTTGATTTGATTCTGCATGCCAAACCATACCACCTAACCGGGTATATACTCCCATATTATTAGTAATAGGATAACTTAGTTTTGTAGTAAGTTGTGCTCCATAAGCTTTAAATGCTCCATTAACGACAGTACCTTTATTGGGCATACGACCTAACCAATCATAGCCTAATTCCCATCCTAGATAAGGATTTAATTGATAACCAAGAATAGCACCAGTACCAATTTGATTTTCATGAGTTGGACCATCATTATTTATGTAACCATTACCATAGTAATCTTTATTATGGTATTGAGACCATCCTACTTTTGCACCAGTATACCAATTGTTATCTGTGGTAGTAGATTGCGCAATAGTAGCAAATCCCACCAGTGCCACTGCAATTGTGATAGCTGTTTTTTTATTCATTTTGTGCCTCGTTATTATCAAAATAGGCTATAACTTATATGTTGTTATAAGCTTCTTTAAGAACTCACTAAGGTAATTAATCTAATTTTATTATTTTGTTTGGTAATTTATAAAACTAATATTTAAAATAGATAGAACTCCCTAGCTAATTAAAGTTTATAACGTAGTCAAAAACTTAAAATTATGTTGTAATCATATATAATATTAGTATATATATTACTAATATTCTTCATATATTAATAAAATACTATTTATTATTTAGTAGTAAGGTTAGTACTATTCAATATACTATTGTCGTAGTTTGTATTGTATTTATAATTAAATTATATGATAAATTTTATCATTCATCAGTTTTCTGATGAAACTAAAAATAGTTTAGCACTTAAATTACTTTAACTTTTCTAAAAGGTTAAAACATGCCTGTTTCTATAGAAGAGATTATTATTCATCGTCCTGATGATTGGCATCTTCACTTGCGTGATCATAAGTTATTAAAAACCGTTCTTCCTTTTACTAGTAAAAATTTTGCACGTGCCGTGATTATGCCAAATTTATTACCACCAATAACTAGCATTAAGAGTGCTCTTAATTATCGAAAACGTATTTTAGCAGTTTTACCTACCAAACATTGTTTCCAACCTTTGATGACTTGCTATATAACAGAAGATCTTCTTTCAAAAGAATTAATAGTTGGTTTTCAGGAAAGCGTTTTTGTAGCTGCCAAACTTTACTTCGCAAAGAGTACTACTAATAGCAATTATGGTGTAAAAAATCTTGAAAAGATTCTTCCAATTTTAGAAGAGATGCAAAAGTTTGGTATGCCTCTATTAATACATGGAGAAATCTCGAATACTCAAGTCGATATTTTTGACCGTGAAGTTATATTTATTGAAAAAATTTTAGAACCATTGCGACAAAAATTACCTGAATTAAAGATTATTCTTGAACATATAAGTACAAAAGCAGCTGCTCAGTATGTTTTAGAAGGAAATCGTTATATTGCGGCCACTATTACACCACAACATTTAATGTTGAATCGTAATCATATGTTAGTTAATGGTATTAATCCACATTTTTATTGTCTACCAGTATTAAATCGTCCCATTGATCAGCAAGCATTACGTGAAGTTATTCAAACAGGTTGCGATCGTTTTTTTATTGGTACTGATAGTGCTCCTCATCTAAAACGAGATAAAGAAGGTAAAAGAGGATTTGCTGGAATATTTAACGCCCCTACTGCTCTTTCAGTTTACACGGCGGTTTTTGAAGAAATGAATGCTTTGCCGTATTTAGAATCTTTTTGTGCTATCAATGGTCCGCGCTATTATGGTTTACCTTTAAATCAAGATAAAATTAAACTAGTACGGATTCCTTGGACTGTTCCAAATCAAATTAAGGTAGATAATAAATCTCAATTAGTTCCTTTTCTGGCTGGAGAAAATCTTAGCTGGTCAGTTATAACTAAATGGATATAAATTTAACGTGAAAAAAATTTTATTAGCTACTTCAAATCCCGGAAAATTATTTGAATTTTTACAAATAATTAAACATCATTATTCTGTTCAATTTGTTATTAAACCAATTTATCAAGATATAGGAAAGATTCATGAACATGGAGTTAATTATTTAGAGAATGCTTTAATAAAAGCTCAAATAGTTTATGAATATTACCAATGTCCGGTCCTATCAGATGATTCAGGACTTGAACTTATAAATTTTAATAATATTCCAGGTATTTATTCTGCTAGATATGCAGGAATTAATGCGACTGATCAACAAAATCGGAATAAATTAAAAAATTTTTTATTAAGTCATCATTTGACATCTACACCTGCAAGATATAGATGTGTCTTAGTTTACCAACAAAGTATTAGTAAAATCAAAAAATTTGAAGCTGTATGGAACGGCAAGATAGTTACATATCATAATATTGATAATGGATTTGGTTACGATCCAATGTTTATTCCAATTGGGTATAATAAAACCGTTACTGAAATAGACATAGAATCTAAAAATAAATATTCTCATCGAGCTCAAGCAGTGATGAATTTTGTAAAATTTCTATAAAATTATTTTAATAATAGCTATTAATGTGTTAATTGAAGAAGTCTCAATTTTACATTGAGATCATTAAAATTACAGTAGGTATTTATTATACATAAAATTTAAATCAGATTATATATAATCTGGTGTTAAAAGTAGTTCTTTAGAGACTTATATATAATATAAGGTTCTCATATGAGATTTCTTGAGTATTTAGAGTTCTTCCAAGGCGAAAATTGCTATTTACATTGGTAACTACAATAGTTATTAAGTTTCATTATAAAACATTTATGCTAGTTATAATACTTAATAAATTATTCATAATTCTTCATATCAAAATTTGATAACTAGATTAGAAGGGAATATCATCATCAAAATCTACTTGAGGATCGTTATCTGATCCGGATAAAAGTTCATTAGATTGTATTGGAAATGATGTCTTCTTGCTACCAAATTTATTGGTGTTTGATGTTGAAGATGGTACCCAGTTGTTATTATTAGAAGTAGATTGCATAGTAGAATTTTTTCCAATTCTATTACCAAGCATTTGCATGGTGCCATGAGCAGTTACCACAATCTCAGTAGTATATCGTTCATGTCCATTTTGATCCTGCCATTTTCTGGTTTGTAAAGAACCTTCGATATAAACTTGTGCTCCTTTATGTAAAAATTCACCGGCTACTTCTGCTAATTTCCCAAACAAAACTACACGATGCCATTCAGTTTTTTCTCGAGTTTCTCCAGTTTGTTTATCACGCCAGTTTTCTGAGGTAGCGATAGTAATATTAGTCACTGCCCCTCCATTTGGCATATAACGAACTTCTGGTTTTTGCCCTAAATTTCCAATCAAAATTACTTTATTGATACCCCTGCTGGTCATTTGATTATATCTCTATTATTTATGATAGTATCTTTTATTTTAACATATTACTGCTGAATGTAGTATCAATCATCTTTTAAATATAATATTTAAGTGTTTCAATCTCGCAGTGATCTTTTTTAGATTGACTAAAAATCTAAAATAGAACACTATATCAACATAAATAAAATACCGTTTTTAATTTAAGGAATTATATATAAATCTAAATCCAGATCCAGCCGAAATATTTAGTAATGAGATTCCTTAATATTATAATTGAATAAAATTACATTAAGTATTTGGAATTTCTAAATATAGCAGCTATTAAATAAAATTTAAGTAGATCATCATTATGATAGAAAAGAAATTTAACCACAAAGATAGTAGTTCACGGCCAAATAATCTTGTTAAGATACCCCCACATTCTATAGAAGCGGAACAATCTGTATTAGGTGGTTTAATGCTAGATAATGATCGTTGGGACAATGTAGCTGAACATCTAGTCGCCAGAGATTTTTTTAGTTTAGCTCATAGGTTAATTTTTACTGAAATGCAACATTTAATAGAACTTAGGAAACCTATTGATTTAATTACTCTAACAGAATCACTTGAGCAGAAAGGAAAATTAGAACAGGTTGGTGGTTTTGCTTATCTCGCTGAATTATCTAAAAATACACCTAGTGCTGCAAATATTTATGCTTACGCTGATATTGTGCGTGAACGTGCTATAGTCCGTGAGATGATTTCTGCTGCTCATTATATTGCTGATGCTGGTTATAATCCCCAAGGACGTAGTAGTGAAAATTTATTGGATATGGCAGAATCAAGAGTTTTCCAAATTGCTGAAAAACGTACTAGAAATTCCGGACCTAAAAGTATAGATCAAATTTTAGAATCTACTATCTCACGTATACAAACTCTTTACGAATCTCCAAATCATGGAATTACAGGTATTTCTACTGGTTACCATGATTTAGATAAAAAAACTACCGGATTACAACCTTCAGACTTAATTATTATTGCGGCTCGTCCTTCTATGGGTAAAACTACTTTAGCCATGAACTTATGTGAAAATGCTGCTATCATACAAGATCAACCGGTACTTGTTTTTAGTCTTGAAATGCCTGGTGAACAAATTATGATGCGTATGTTAGCATCACTATCTAGGGTAGATCATACGAAAATTCGTACTGGGCAGCTTAATGATGAGGATTGGGTTAGAATTTCTCGCTCTATCGAATTACTTTTAGAAAAACGTAATCTTTATATTGATGATTCTTCTAGTCTTACCCCTACTGAGGTACGGTCTCGGGCCAGACGGATATTTAGAGAGCATAACGGATTAGGTTTAATTATGGTTGATTACTTGCAACTTATGCGAGTTCCATGGCTTTCTACAAATCGCACCTTAGAAATTTCAGAGATTTCTAGAGCCTTGAAAGCTTTAGCAAAGGATTTACAAGTCCCAGTTGTTGCATTGTCACAGCTTAATCGTTTATTAGAACAACGAAGTAATAAACGTCCCGTAAACTCTGATTTACGTGATTCTGGTTCTATAGAACAGGATGCTGATTTAATTATATTTATTTATCGAGATGAAGTTTATAATGAAAATACCGAAATGAAAGGTATCTCTGAGATTATTATCGGTAAACAACGCAATGGACCAATTGGTTCTATACGTTTGACATTTAATGGGCAATGGTCACGTTTTGATAATTATATAGCTAGAGAACAATATGATAATAATTAATCTTTAGTTATTCATTGATGGCTGAATAACTAAAGATTTATTTTCCCAACATAACATGGTTAAAGAACCACCCCAACAACATCCGGTATCTAAGCCAATGATACCTTGAGGAGTCCCTTTTCCATTAAGTGAAGCCCAGTGACCAAAAATTATTGTATAATCCGAATCAACTACTAATATAGAACTGCGAATTTTAAACCATGGTTTTAAGTATGCTGGTGCTAAATATGGTGGTTTTTTACAAATCATATCTAGTTGTCCATTGCTAAAACAATAACGCATGCGAGTTAGAACATTAGTAATAAAACGTAATCTTGCCATTCCAGTAAGTTTTTCTGACCAATAATTTGGCATATTACCATACATATGATGAAGAAAGGATAAATAGGATTTACTAGTAAGTATTAATTCTACTTCTCGGGCGCGCTGTTGTGCAGTGTTCAGATCCCACTGAGGTAAAATTCCCGCATGAGTCATAATTAGCTTTTTTTCTTTATCGAATTGTAGTAATGGCTGATGACGTAACCAATTCATGATCTCATCCCCATCAGAAGATTCTAGTAAAACTTTAAGATAAAAATTGTTAAATTGGTTAATATTTCTACCATAATATTCTGCTAAAAGATTTAAATCATGGTTACCAAGAACTATCCTGGCATTTTTTCCTAAAGAACGTATATAACGCAATACTTGGATAGATTCTGGACCTCTAGCAACTAAATCACCAGTTAGCCATAATGTATCTATTGTTGCATTAAAATTTACTTGTGCCAATAGAGCACATAATTCTTGATAACAACCATGAATATCGCCAATTAAGTATGTAGCCATAAATAACTGAATTTTTATTGATTATTAATGAAGATGACTTTTAATAGCTAATCTAAAAATTGGAATATCTACTTTAAAGATTACACCTTGATTATCATACATATTATAATAACCTTGCATAGTTCCTATTGGAGTATCAATTATAATACCACTAGTATACTGAAATTCACTATTCGGTTGAATATATGGTTTTTTTCCTAATACTCCTTCTCCTTCAACTTTAGTAACTCGTCCGTTACCGTTAGTAATTAACCAATAGCGACTATGAAGCTGAATTGATTTTTGTCGTAAATTGCGAATATTAATCGTATAAGCAAAAACATAATGTGCTTCTTCAGGTATCGACTGTGAGGCAAGATATACACTTTTTACATTTACATCAACACTAGTAGTTTCCTCCATACCATTATTTCTCCTTTAGTTTAATTGGTGAATGTACAGTTAACCAATTAGCGAGCTTGCAATAAAGTGCAACCGAAAGATTCTCGGCACGTAAATTTGGATTAATTCCTATTTCTTTTAGAACTTTAACTGTTACTAATTTACTAAGACTATTTTTTAGGATTTTTCTACGATGACTAAAAGCGGTTCTGGTTATTAGTTGTAATTCACTAATATTTTCTACTATATTTGGCATAAAACTATATGGTACTAAACGAATTAAGGCCGAAGATACTTTTGGAACTGGTATAAAAGATTCTGGAGTAATCTCTTGAATTAAAAATCCTTGACAATAATATTGTGACATTATACTTAATTTTCCGTACTTTTTACTGTCGGGAACTGCAATGATACGGTCAACTACTTCTTTTTGTAACATTAAATGCATATCTTTGATAATATTTGTATATTTAAATAGATGAAAAATTAGTTTAGTAGAAATGTTATAAGGTAAATTACCAAAAATTCTTAGTTTGTTCCCTGTCTGTTTTGAAAGTTCGTTAAAATCAAAATTTAGAGCATTTTTTTGGTAAATAGTTAATTTATTACTAATCATAGTATTAGTTTTCAAAACATTCACTAAATTTTTATCTATTTCAATAGCTGTGATATGTTTAACATATTTACTAATAGGTTGAGTTAAAGCTCCTAGTCCTGGACCGATTTCTACCAAGTTATCATTATTCTGTGGATTGATAGCACTAACAATATTATTAATAATCTTAGCGTCTTTAAGAAAAATTTGACCCCAGTTATTGCGAATAAAATGCCCAAGATAGAAATTATTTCTCATAATTATTTAAATTAAGCATATTAATTGTAAGTTTAAGTGCTGCTATCAAACTTCCTGGATCGGCTTTTCCAGTAGCAGCTAATTCAAGAGCGGTACCATGATCTACTGAGGTTCGTATAAAAGGTAATCCAAGGGTAATATTAACAATTTGTCCAAATCCTTGAGATTTTAATACTGGTAATCCTTGGTCATGATACATAGTTAATATCACATCAGCACCCTTGAGATATTTTTTTTGAAATATAGTATCTGCTGGTAAAGGACCAGTAATTTGGACGCCATGTTGTCTTAATCTTTGTATTGCAGGAATTATTATATCTTGTTCTTCGCTACCTAGATATCCTCCTTCTCCTGCATGAGGATTAAGACCACATACAAATATGTGTGGTTTAGCAATTTTAAATTTACTTTGAAGCTCTTGATACAAAAGAGTAATTACTTCAGATAGAAGATCTGATGTAATCGCCTGGGGAACTTTTTTTAAAGGTAAATGTGTGGTAGTAAGTGCTACACGTAGCCTTCCCATAGTAAATAACATAATTCCTCTTTTTATATTAGAATGTTGAACTAAATATTCAGTATGACCAAAAAAAGTTATTCCAGCTTTATTCATTACTCCTTTATGCACTGGTCCAGTAATTAGAGCAGAAAATTCTCCATGTAAACATTTATTACAAGCTTGTTCTAAAGTTGAGAGAACATATTTACTATTGTCTACACATAATTGACCTGCTTTAACAGGTTTAATTAAATCTATTGGCAGTATTTTTAAATGGCCCGCTTGGTGAAATTTTGTAATTAGTTCAAATTGATAATCATGTAAGATCAATGGTAAATTTAGAGCTAAAGCTCTTGAATGCATCAGTTCAGTAGAAGCACACACTACCAGTTCAATCGGCCAATTGTATTGAGCTAATTTAATAATTATATCAGGACCTATTCCAGCAGGTTCCCCTGGAGTAATAATTACACGGTGATTATTCATTTTTATCCAAAATTTTAACGTAACTAGTATTTATTAACTGCGGCTGTTGTTTCACACATAGTTTTACTACTTCAACAAATTTACGCATATATAAAATCTTAAAAGCTTGCTCTTGAAAGATTATATTGGTTTTATTTACTTGCCGGACTCCTAATAATTGAATTAAATGCCATCCCATTGGAGATCTTACTGGTAAACTTATTTCATTATTTTTTAATTTTAATAATACTGTACTTAATTTATAACCTAATATATTGGGTGATTCCCAGCCTAAATCACCTCCTAATGAAGCTGATAGAGTATCTTGTGAAAAAATTTTAGCAGCGCGAGCAAAATCTAGTTTTCCATTTTTGATTTTTTTTTGAATTTGTTTCATAATTTTGATCGCTTGTTTATCATTTATCCAATTAGATGGTTTTAGGAAAATGTGTCGTATGTGTATGTCTGTAATGAAGATAATTTTCTTGCTAATATCGTTAATTTTGAAAACATGAAAACCAATCTGGGATCTAATGGGACCAATAATATCTTGGTTATTAAGATTTTTAAATAAATTTTTATGAATAGATTTTATTTGACGCCAACATATTTTTTGATTCTTAAATATTATTATCTTATTCAAGATCTCAAAATTTTGAGAATTTTTAATTTTATGAATTATTTCAGTGGCAAATAATTTTGCTTGAGATTGTTGTTGATTTGTTGAATGTTTTGATAATGGAATCATTATATGATTTAGGCTAAATTCGCTAAGATCATTATTGTTATTTTTAATTTGATTTATTAAACTAGTAATTTCTAATGGTGTAATATTTATACTATTACGAAAAATATTACTATTTACTTCTTTAGTTATCAGCTGTTTACTAATAGTTTCACGATAATTATGATCATTGCTATCATTAGCAATGATTGGTTTATAACATTTAGCAATGATCATTTGTTTTGTTGCCAGTTTATTTTTAATAGTTAAGTTAATTTGTTTTTGATTAATTGATAAATGTTTAATTTGACCTAAATTGTATAAGATCTGATTAATAATCAGATTTTCAATAAGAGGATAGCTCTTAGCAAATGGTAATTTTTCATTATTATGATGTTGAATGAAGTTAACACAATTCTCAATTTCACTTTGTAAGATCACTTCATCATTTACAATGGCAGCAATTTTATTAATCATTTTTATAGCTGCAAGAGATGGAATACTAGTTATCAAATTGATACTGACAATCAGTATCATGAATTTTTTCATAGCTTTAATACTATATTACTTAAAAAAGCCTGCAGTATATTATTCTCAAGTCTGATCATAAGAACTATCTAGATAATATGATATTAGTAAGCTGGCGGATTTATTTGAGATTCTATATAAGGTACATATTAAGATAAATTGTGATAAATAGTATACATATTATTTCATTGGTTCATCAAATCATAATGAAACTAACGGATTTAATGAAGATTAAAATAAACTGATCTCTCCAGTGTTAAACTTAATTGAGGTACCTATTCCATGCATTTTTTGGGAAAAACCTTAGGATTATTTATAGGAATTGCATCTGGAACTGGAATATTTGGTATGCTAGTTGGTCTATTTATAGGTCATCTCATTGATAAAACTATCGACATCTCTATAAAGAGTTATTTAACTAACCAAAGTCAACGTCAAGAGCAATTTTATCGTATTACTTTTCAGATTCTTGGTCATCTTAGCAAATCTAAAGGAATAGTCACCGAAATGGATATTAAAAATGCCTTAAAATTCATGGATTACATCAAGCTTTCAGGTGAACAAAGAAAATTAGCACAACAAGCATTTAGAGAAGGAAAACATTTAAAATACCCATTGCGTACTAAATTGCGGGAATTACATCAAATTTGCTTTGATCAATTGGATTTAATTAGAATATTTCTTGAGATTCAAATTAAAAGTGCATTGTCTGATGGTTACTTACATCCTAAAGAACATAAAATATTACAGATTCTGGCAGAAGAACTTGGAATTTCATCAATACAATTTGAGCAATTTTTACAAATTATAGAAAGAAACGGATTTGAGTATTCTAGTGCACATAATCTACGCTCTAAATCAGAACTATTTCCCGAATTAGATGATGCTTGCAAAGTTTTAGGAGTAAAAACTAGTGATGATTACGTTACTATCAAACGTGCGTGGCGTAGACTCATGAATGAATATCATCCTGATAAACTTTTAGCTAAAGGATTACCAACTAACCTAATGAAAAGTGGGCAACAAAAAAGTCAGGAAATTCAAAAAGCTTGGGAACTGATCAAAAAAATCCGCCAATTTAAATAATATCCAATTTAAATTAATTACTTTTTAATCTAAAGTAAAATAATATAGATAAATCCTTTATGAGGATTGTTAAATCATAAACTCATTGATACACAATTAATATAGTTTTTATCAAAAAAATCCGGTTACTAATACTTAAAAGTAATCATCTTTTGACCTTTTAGTGAACTTCTAGAAAAAAATTTAGCTAATTAATTTAGGCTGATAATTACTAGCTTCTAATTTTTTATTGAAGACTTTTTCTGGATAAAATTAGTTGTAAAATTCTTATAAATAGTTAAGATAGATTGCTTTAACTCTATTTGCTTATAAAATTAATTGATAATTGATGTTATATGGATAACCATAAAAGCGTACTTGTGGATGTAATAGTTAATGCTCTAAATATCAAAAGTAATGGAATATATTTTGATGGCACTTTCGGGCGTGGTGGACATTCTCGTTTAATCTTATCTCATTTATCGTCTAAAGGACAATTATATGCTATTGATCGTGATCCTATAGCCGTAGCAGCTGCGGCTAGTATTAGAGATCCAAGATTTACTATTATTCACGGAGTTTTTTCTAATTTAGTTGATTATATTTCACAAAGAAGATTAATAGGTCGTATTAATGGTATCTTGTTAGATTTAGGATTATCATCACCTCAAATTGATAATGCTTCCCGCGGTTTTTCTTTTATGCAAGATGGACCACTAGATATGCGCATGGATCAAAATCATGGCATATCAGCTAAAGACTGGTTATTGCAATCTAAAGTAGAAGAGATTGCACTGGTATTAAAAAAATACGGAGATGAACGTTTTGCCCAACGCATTGCTCATGCTATAGTAAAACGTAACAGTACTAATCAACCTATAACAACTACTAGAGACCTAGCATCAGTAATTGAGACTGCAATACCATATAAAAAATTTTATAAACATCCAGCAACTCGCAGTTTTCAAGCTATACGTATTTTTATTAATAATGAGTTGAACGAGCTGGTTAAAGTATTACAAGGGATATTATTAACACTCGCTCCAGGAGGAAGATTAGTTGTAATTAGTTTTCATTCATTAGAAGATCGAATTGTAAAACATTTTATTAGGAAGTTTAGTCGCTCCTGTCGGGTTCCAAAAGAAATTCCATTAACTATAAATGAAATACAATGTTTATATTCTACACCTTATTTAATAGCCATAGATAAAATAAAACCTAATCAAAAAGAAGTTGCAATTAACCCTCGCGCTCGCAGTGCAATTCTTCGCATTGCTGAGAAAAAAATTTAATAATTTTTCTTAATTTAAGATCTAAAATAATTTTCCTAAATAGAACCATTATTTATATAACATACTATACTAAATCTTAACTGTTGTCGGTTTATTAAAATTAGATAGTTTATATTTTGATGATAAATATTTGAGATTGAATTAATTACTTTTATTAAGATTGTATCTAATATTTAGCAATGATTACTAAATGAGTAAAGCTAAAAAGAGGTATTATTTTGCTTAATCGCAATCTACATGAGGTACTAGCACCTTGGATTACTTCAGCTCCTAACATTTTAATCCAAGAAATAACTCTTGATAGCAGGTTAGCTAAAAGAGGCGATCTTTTCGTTGCTATTAAGGGTTCTCGCTTGGATGGACGTGAGTTTATATCTCAAGCTATTGCTAATGGTGTCAATGCAGTTATTGCTGAAGCAATGCCTTATCATAATGGCTCTGTTTGTTATTTAGATAAGGTTCCGATCATTTATTTGGAAAAGTTATCTCAGCGACTATCAGAGATCGCGGGACGTTTTTATGATCATCCAGGAAAAAAATTATGTTTGATTGGAGTAACAGGAACTAATGGAAAAACTACTACTAGCCAATTATTAGCACAGTGGATAACTTTACTTGGTGAGAAGAGTGCTGTAATGGGAACTATCGGAAATGGTTTATATGGTGGTAAATTAACTAACTTAAATAATACTACCTCTTCAGCCGTTGAAATTCAACGATGGTTAAATTTTTTTTTAGAAAAAGGTGCCAAAGTAGTAGCACTAGAAATTTCCTCGCATGGACTGGTACAACATCGTGTAGCAGCTATACCATTTGCAGCGGGGGTTTTTACAAATTTAAGTCGTGATCATCTGGATTATCACCTTAATATGAAAAATTATCAAATGGCCAAATGGTCGCTATTTTCTAAACATAGTACTGATTTAGCTATCATTAATGCTGATGATAATATAGGACGAGCTTGGTTAAAAAGTTTACCGAAAGCTATAGCAGTAACAATCAACAAAAAGTATTGGTCATTATGTAATAATAGGCGATCTTGGCTAAAGGTACTAAGAGTGCGATACAATGAGTTTAGTACAACGATTTACTTTCGATCTGTTTGGGGGGATGGAGAGATCACTACGAGTTTGATAGGTGAATTCAATGTTAGTAATTTATTGCTCGCGCTAACAACTCTTTTAGCTAAGGGATATCATCTAGATAGCTTAATAGCAACTAGTAATCAATTACAACCTATATCTGGTCGGATGGAAATATTTAAGAAACTAAGTGGTCAGAGAAAACCAACTGTTATTATAGATTATGCACATACTCCTGATGCACTTGAAAAATCACTAAAAGCCGCAAGATTACACTGTCGCAGTAAATTATGGTGCATTTTTGGTTGTGGTGGTGATCGTGATAAAGGAAAGCGCTCAATTATGGGTAGAATTGCTGAAAAATTTTCTGATAAATTAGTTATTACTAGTGATAATCCACGTCATGAAGATCCTAATGCTATTATTAAAGATATTTTAAGTGGATTACAGGATATCAAAAATGTAAATATTATGCACGATCGTAGTATTGCGGTAACACATACAATTATGAAAGCACAAGAAGATGATGTAATTTTATTAGCTGGTAAAGGACATGAAAATTATCAGATAATAGGAAATCATCGAATTAATTTTTCTGATCGGACAATAGTGAGTCGCATGTTAGGAATAAAAGCATGATTCCTATATCATTAATTAAATTAGCCAAAATTATTGATGGTGAACTCATTGGTAGTGATATTGAGATTTGTCAGATCATTACTGATACGCGTCAAAATATTGAGCAAGCTCTTTTTATTGCTTTGATCGGAAAAAATTTTGATGCCCATGATTTTGTCGAACAAGCCATAAATAATAATAAAATTATCGCAGTTATAGTAAGTCGTATATTAGTTATTAATATACCCCAAATTATTGTCAAAAACACCAGTCTTGCTCTAGGAAAACTTGCCAAATGGCTTAGAACACAGCTAACTACTAAAGTTATTGCTTTAACTGGATCATCTGGTAAAACTACAGTTAAAGAGATGTTAACTGCTATTTTAAAACAGTGTGGTAATACTCTATCTACTATTGGAAATATGAATAATCATATTGGTGTCCCATTAACATTATTACAATTAAATAAAGAATATCTTTATACAGTGATTGAACTAGGTGCGAATCATCCTGGAGAAATTTATTATACGGTACAATTAACTAATCCGGAAGTGGTTTTAATTAATAATATTACATTATCACATTTACATGGTTTTGGTTCAATATTAGGAGTTGCTAAATCAAAAGGAGAAATTTTTACTGGTTTAGTAGAAAATGGTATAGCTGTGATAAATGCTGATAGTCATTATTTGCAGTATTGGCGTCACTTATTGGGTAATAAATTAGTATGGAGATTTTCTCTGACTCCTAAACCTGAAAGTCACTTTTTTGCTACTAATATTCTTCTTAATGTAACAAGTACACAATTTACTCTTAATACCCCAAAAGGATGTATTGAAGTCTGCTTACCATTACTAGGTAAGCATAATATTGCCAATGCATTAGCGGCGGCAACTTTAGCTTCTGCAGTTGATGATATATCTCTAGAAAACATTAAGAGGGGATTAGCTCAATTAAAAGGATTGCCAGGTCGTAGTTATCCTATACTACTAGATAGAAATAAATTATTAATTGATGATAGCTATAATGCTAATGTAGGCTCAATGAAGGCAGCGGCTTCTATATTATCTAAAATGCCAGGTTATAGAATTATGGTAGTAGGCGATATAGCGGAATTAGGTGATGATTCTGTAAGATATCATCAAATGATTGGTTTTATAGTACGTTTAGCTGAGATTGATAAAGTGATTAGCATAGGAATAATGAGTAAAAATATTAGTGATCTAAACTATGATGGTGAGCATTTTTATGATCAATCGAAATTAATTCAACGTCTTCAAGTACTGATGGAAAAATATCCAAAGGTTACTATTTTAATTAAAGGTTCCCGGCGGGCGAGAATGGAAAATATTGTACATAGTTTACAGGAAAAATACTCATGTTAAGTTGTTTTATGTTGCTTTATGATTTTGATAGTTATTATGGATGATATTTTTTCGGATCTCATCTGGAGAGCGATTTTAAGTTTATTTACAGCATTATTTATTTCAATCTCAATTGGATCATATTTTATTGTATGGTTAAATAAATTTAAAATTCTTCAAATTGTACGTCATTATGGACCACAAACTCACTTTTGTAAGCAAGGAACTCCTACTATGGGGGGAATAATTATTATTGTAGCAATCAGTGTTGCAGTATTATTATGGGCTAATCTCTCTAATCCTTATATTTGGTGTGTGTTCTTAGTTTTAATAAGTTACGGTATTATTGGATTCATTGATGATTATAGAAAAGTAAAAAGCAAAAATTCCCAAGGGTTAATTGCTTTTTGGAAATATTTCTGGCAATCGATAATAGCACTATTAATTAGTGTGATGTTATATAATATGGGTAAAAGTACAGTAGCCACGCAACTTGTAGTACCATTTTTTAATGATTTAATCCCACAAAGGGAGATGACATATTTATTATTAAGTTATTTTGTCATTATAGGAACTAGCAATGCGGTAAATCTCACAGATGGGTTAGATGGATTAGCTATTATGCCAACTTTATTGGTTGCTGCGGGTTTAGGGTTCATTTCCTGGTTAACCAGTAATATTTATTTGGCTGACGCACTGCATATTCCTTATTTACCTTATGCTGGAGAGCTCATGGTTTTTTGTACTGCAATTATTGGTGCTAGCTTAGGTTTTTTATGGTTTAACACCCATCCGGCTCAAATTTTTATGGGAGATGTTGGATCTTTAGCGTTAGGTGGAATATTAGGAACCATTGCTGTCTTGTTAAGAGAAGAGTTATTATTATTGTTAATGGGTGGTATATTTGTTATCGAGACACTATCGGTAATTTTACAATTAGGATTATTTAAAATCCGTGGTCAGAAATTTTTTCTGATGGCCCCTATTCATCATCATTATGAATTAAAAGGATGGCCTGAGTCTAGGATTATAGTAAGGTTTTGGATTATATCGACGATATTATTATTGATTAGTTTAGCAACTTTTAAGGTACGTTAAATTGAATAACTATCACAATAAAAACATTGTCATAATTGGACTAGGAATTACCGGAATTTCTTGTATTAATTTTTTTTTATCTCGTGGAGTAATCCCTAGAGTTATCGATACCCGTCTTGATCCTCCAGAAAAAGAAAAACTCCCGAATTTTATAGAATACTGGTTAGGTTCTTTAAATCAACAATGGTTACTAGATGCGGATTTAATAATTGTTAGTCCTGGGATGTTGATGCATCCTTTATTAATTAAATACGCTAGAACTGGTATAGAGATTATTAGTGATATTGAATTATTTTGTCGTGAAGCACGTGCTCCAATTATTGCCATTACTGGCACCAATGGTAAAAGTACCGTATCTGTTTTAATTGGTGAAATGGCACGATCTTGTGGTTTAGTTACGGGTGTTGGGGGCAATATTGGACTACCAGCTCTAAATTTATTACAACAATCCTATCAATTATATATTTTAGAACTTTCTAGTTTTCAACTCGAAGCTACTTATAGTTTACATACAAAGGCAGCTACAATTTTGAATCTTAGTGAAGATCATAGAGATTACTATTTTAATAATTTCTCTAATTATAAAATGGCAAAATTACGGATTTACGAACATGCTAAAGTGTGTATATTCAATGCGGATGAAAAAAATACACAACCTAAAATACTAAATTATCACCAAAAAACTGTAAGTTTTGGTATTCATCAAGGAGATTATCATCTAAATTTTAGTAATGGTAATATTTGGATATTAGTAAATGGTGCTAAAATATTAAATACCGCAGAACTTCAATTAATTGGACAACATAATTATACTAACGTACTAGCAGCATTAGCAATGGCTGATGTTCTTGGATTATCTAAAAATTGTTATCTTCAAGCCTTAAAAAAATTTCCAGGATTACCTCATCGTTTTCAGTTAGTTTGGAAAAATAAAGGAATATATTGGGTTAATGATTCTAAGGCTACTAATGTAAGCAGTACTATAGCAGCACTTAAAGTTAGTAAATTACTAGTACGTGGAATTATTTATTTACTAGTAGGTGGAGATAGTAAAGATGCTAATTTAAAAAATCTCTCTTTTTATTTACAAGATGATCAATTAAAGCTTTATTGTTATGGTCGTGACAGAAAAAAATTCGCAAAATTACGACAGAATACTAGCATTCTAACAACTACCATGGTAGATGCAATGCAAGATATTGCTAGTAAGGTCAAGCCTGGTGATTTAGTTTTGCTTTCTCCAGCATGTTCTAGTAAAGATCAATTTAAAGATTTTGCTCATAGAGGTAAGATATTTACACAATTTGCTAAGATATTAGGATAATATTCGATATTTTAATGAAAACTATATAAAGATAGGATTATCTACTATTGATAATAGATATCGTACGGTTCTTTGATTAACAACAATAGTTATTAAAACTAGCATAATAATGACAAGCTAGTATGCAAGCGAGGTGTTATCGTTGATTTCATCTAAACGGTTAATAATTATGGCTGGTGGAACCGGTGGCCATATCTTTCCAGGTATTGCCATTGTAAAATATCTTATGAGTCAGGGTTGGAAGATTCTTTGGTTAGGAACTGCGGATCGTTTAGAAGCAAGCTTAGTACCGCAACATGGTATTGAAATTGAATTCATTCGGATACAAGGTTTACGTGGTAAGGGAATCAAGGGATTTTGGACCTTTGCTCCAAAATTTATCAGTGCTATCTGTAAATCTTATCAAATAATAAAATTATGGCATCCTAATGTAGTACTGGGAATGGGAGGTTATGTTTCTGCTCCTGGTTGTTTAGCAGCTTGGATATATGGCATTCCAATAGTTATACATGAACAGAATGGTATTGCAGGTTTCACTAATAGATGGATTACTAAAATTGCCAAAACCACACTCCAAGCATTTCCAGCAACCTTCAAGAATGCTGTACTAGTAGGAAATCCTATACGCAATAAATTGCGTAGCTTACCTCCTCCAGAAATGCGGTTTTCATGCAGAAAATCATTGCCGCTTCGTATTCTAGTACTTGGTGGTAGCCAGGGATCACAAATTTTAAATTTTACTATACCCCAAGTAGCAATGATTATGGGTAATAAGATTACAATCTGGCATCAAATTGGTAAACAATCCTTAAATACTGTCATGAAATATTATCAACAAGTATATGATACTAAATATCGACTCAATGAATTTATAGAAGATATAGCATTAGCCTATGCTTGGGCTGATATAGTGATATCTCGTTCAGGTGCTATGACAGTAAGTGAAATTGCAGTAGTTGGATTACCTGCTATTTTTATACCTTTTAAACATAATGATAAACAGCAATATTGGAATGCCTTGCCTTTAGAAAGGATTGGTGCTGCTAAAATTTTGGAACAATCAAAATTTACCGCTCCATTAGTTGCAGAAATCTTAGAAAAATTAGATAGATCGACATTATTAAAAATGGCAGTATTAGCGCGTTCTTTAGCTATTCGTGATGCTACCGAACGAATTGCTGCAATAATATGTAAATCTGCAACAAGATGATATAATTATTTCAGAATATTATCTAATAATGTAAAATTTTAACTCAAAGTAACGTTAAAGAGTAACTTAAAATTGATGACTACCATAAAATTCACATCATTGCATCATGCATTATATATTACCGGGTAAAAATATACATTTTGTAGGTATTGGTGGATCCGGAATGGGCGCAATAGCTTACTTATTAGCTATGGAAGGCTATAAAATTAGTGGTTCAGATCTTTTGCCTAATGCCATGACACAACATTTGATATCTTTAGGAGCCAAAATCTATTTCTATCATCATCCAGCTAATATTAAAAATGCTAGTGTAGTAGTTTTATCAACAGCGATTTCTGATGATAATCCAGAAATTTTGGCCGCTTATCAAGCACATATCCCAGTAATTCGAAGAGCAGAAATGTTAGCAGAACTAATGCGTTTTCGATACGGAATAGCTATATCCGGAACACATGGCAAAACTACAACTACAGCTATGATTGTTAGTATCTATGATGAAGCTGGATTAGATCCCACGTTTATTAATGGTGGATTAATAAAAGCTACTGGTACGAATTCTCGTATCGGTAAAAGTAAATATCTAATTGTAGAAGCTGATGAAAGTGATGGTTCTTTTCTAAATTTACAACCTATGGTAATTATTGTGACAAACATTGAAGCAGAACATCTCGATTACTATCAAGGTAATATTGAAAATATTAAAAGAACTTTTATTAATTTTTTACACAATCTACCTTTTAATGGTAGGGCAATAATATGTCTGGATGATAGGGTAATTAGTCAGATAATACCTGATATCAAACGTAAAATTATAACATATGGCTTCAATGAACAAGCTGATATATGTATTAAAAATTATGAACAGCATGGAATGAAAGGACATTTTTCAATTGTTCGTAACTCGATGCCAAGATTATCGGTAATCTTGAATGCACCAGGCCGTCATAATGCGCTGAATGCCGCGGCCGCAGTTGCATTGGCAACTCAAGAGGGTATTAATGATAAGATAATTTGTCATGCTCTAGAAAATTATCAGGGAACCACACGTCGTTTTGATTTACTAGGTGAATTTGATTTAGAAAAGATTAATGGTATAACAGGTAAAACATTATTGATAGATGATTATGGACATCATCCTCATGAAATTGAGGTAACTATCCAAGCGGTGAGAGCCAGTTGGCCAGATAAAAGAATTATTATGGTTTTTCAACCACATCGTTATACGCGGACCCGTGATTTTTATGATCACTTCGTTGAAGTACTATCTCATGTAGATGTTCTCTTACTATTAGAAGTGTATTCTGCAGGTGAACCACCTATACCTGGAATAAATAGTAATGCGTTATGTAATACTATTAGAAAACAAGGAAAAATCAATCCTCTATTAGTGTCTAAATCCCATGCTTTACCGAAGATACTTGCTTCATTATTAGCAGATAATGATGTGATTCTTGTACAAGGAGCAGGAAATATTGGAAAAATTGCTCATAGACTCGCCAAAATTAAGCTTAACCCAGAGATTAATAATAATGATTGATAAGATAGCTGTATTACTAGGTGGAAATTCTGCAGAAAGAGAGGTTTCTTTGCGATCCGGTTTAGCAATTTTAGTTGGTTTAAAAAATGCTGGTTTTGATGCATATGCAAGAGATCTAAGATATTTTTCAGTAATGAATTTAAGAAAAGAAGGATTTAATAAGGTTTTTATGGCACTTCATGGAAGAGGAGGTGAGGATGGAATCATCCAAGCGGTGCTAGATTTTATGGAACTTCCTTATACAGGAAGTCGAGTTCTCGCTTCGGCTATTGCCATAGATAAATGGCGTACAAAATTATTGTGGAAAGGGATGGGTTTACCAGTTGCTTCTTGGGTAACGTTAAAAAAATCCGATTATAATCCATCTTTAAATACAGCTTTAAGAGAACGTATAAGAGATTTATCAATGCCAGTTATAGTTAAACCGAGTAAAGAGGGTTCTAGTATAGGAATAACTAAGGTTAATCATTTTAACGAACTAGATGCGGCTTTAAATACCGCATTTTATTATGATGATACAGTATTGGTAGAAAAATGGTTAAGTGGTCCAGAATATACTGCAGTTATTTTAGGAGATAGTGTTTTTCCTCCAATTAGGATTAAATATTCCGGAATTTTTTATGATTATCAAGCAAAATATTTTTCTCAAGATACCAAATATCTATATCCAAGCGGGTTATCAACCTTTCAAGAAGCTCAATTAAAAAAATTAGTATTCAAAGCATGGAATGTTTTAGGTTGTAGAGGTTGTGGACGTATAGATATTATGCTAGATAATGATCATTTTTATCTCCTAGAAGTCAATACTTCTCCGGGAATGACTAAGAGAAGTTTGGTTCCTATAGCAGCGCAATATGTGGGAATAAATTTTTCGCAGTTGGTTAAAAGGATTTTAGATCTTGCTGATTAAAGGAGACTTAATTGAATATAGGATTGTCTAATTAAGCTCTAGTTAATAAAATGATCGTCAAAACTAGTACTTTAAAATTGCCGGATAATTCATTTTGACGCTAAACTTTAGAAAATATGATATTCCCTGTAGAATCTAATACCAGATAAGTATTAAAGCTCATTATTGATATTAATTTTAGCTAAATCTGCTAATTTTTCTAATGCAGCTTTTATATTATCCGGACTTTTCATTGCAAGCTGACGTAATACAGTTGCACTTTTATTGCTTATAGTTCTATATGACATAATATTTTGAATTTGATGCTCGTGTAAAATCTTGGGATCATTGATAAGTTGTTTCCATGATGGATTTATATAAAAATCGATAGATACTAATGAAGGTAAGATTTTCGATCTTAAAATATTAATAAAACTGTGTTGTTTATAAAATAATCTTTTCATCCATTTAGCATTGGCTGTTTCAAGTATTAAGATATGATGACGAATATTAGCAACTCTGTACCAAGGGTTAAAATATGAAGGAAGGACACTTTTTACTGCCAGATCTAAATTAATCAGTATCATCGCTCTTTGTTGTAGAAAATTTAGTATACTATTATTATGCTGTTTAGCATCCTCAAAAATTTTTTTTACAGAGTATAAATTACTCAAGCGCATTATGGATTCCCGTAATTGAGAATTATTTTTAATAATTAATAATATTATAAATGTGTAATCTATTAAAAAATATATTTAATTATTATTAATTACAGTATTTTACAACAATGCTAATCAAACTATATAATGAAGAGATTTTGATTTTTATGTTATTAAAATTTTTCAATAAAATATTTGGTACTAGAAATGATCGTATTCTTAATCGTCTGAATTACCTAGTAGATACTATTAATCTACTAGAAAATAAATTTAGTCAATTATCTAATGAAACACTAAAGCAACAAACTAATCTATTTCGTTTACGTTTAAAAACCGGAGAAACTTTAGAAAATTTAATTCCTGAGGCTTTTGCTACTGTACGTGAAGCTAGTAAACGGGTTTTTAATATGCGTCCTTTTGATGTTCAGTTACTTGGTGGAATAGTATTAAACAATCGTTGTATTGCTGAAATGCGCACCGGTGAAGGTAAAACTTTGACCGCAACATTACCAGCATACTTAAATGCTCTTACCGGAAAAGGGGTACATATAGTTACTGTTAATGATTATCTGGCTAAACGAGATGCTGAAATTAATCGTCCTTTATTTGAATTTCTTGAACTTACGGTAGGCATAAACTTACCAGAATTATCGCTAGCGCAAAAGCAAGCAGCATACGCTGCTGATATTACTTATGGAACTAATAATGAATATGGATTTGATTATCTGCGGGATAATATGGTTTTTTCTAAAAAAGAACGTGTGCAACGCAAGTTACATTATGCATTAGTTGATGAAGTAGATTCAATACTTATTGATGAAGCTCGCACTCCTTTAATTATTTCTGGACCCTTGGAGAATAGCTCTGAGCTTTATATTCGAGTAAATCAACTGATTCCAAAATTAATTAGACAAGATAAAGAAGATTCAAAAAACTTCAAAGGGGTTGGACATTTCTTTGTAGATGAAAAAGCTCGTCAAGTTTATTTGACCGAACGTGGTCTAATTTTCATAGAAGAGTGTTTGGTTAAAGAAGGTATTATGAATCAAGGTGAATCACTTTATTCTTCTTATAATATAAGACTAATGCATCATGTTACAGCAGCTTTACGTGCTCATACATTATTTTTTCGTAATGTAGATTATATTGTCAAAAATGAACAAATTATTATTGTTGATGAACATACAGGTCGTGCTATGTCTGGTAGACGTTGGTCTGATGGATTACATCAAGCAGTAGAAGCTAAAGAAAGAGTACAGATTCATAGTGAAAATCAGACCTTAGCTTCAATTACTTTTCAGAATTATTTTAGAATTTATGAAAAATTAGCTGGAATGACAGGTACAGCTAATACAGAAGCATTTGAATTTACTTCTATTTATCAATTGGATACAGTTGTAGTTCCTACTAATAGGAGAATGATACGCACGGATTTACCAGACTTAGTTTATATAAGTGAAAGAGAAAAAATTAATGCAATTATTCAAGATATAAAAAAACGTACAGCCAATGGTCAACCTGTATTGGTAGGTACTATTTCAATTGAAAAATCCGAAATAATTTCTCGAGAATTAACTAATTCTGGAATTATTCATAATGTATTAAATGCTAAATTTCATGCCTCTGAAGCAGATATAGTAGCACAAGCGGGTCAGCCCGGAAAAGTTACTATTGCTACTAATATGGCAGGACGTGGTACAGATATTGTATTAGGAGGAAGTTTACAGGCAGAAATTTCTCAAATTAAACAACCTAATCAAGAAGATATTAAAAAGGTTAAGGATGCTTGGAAAATTCGCCATAATACTGTAGTTAATGCAGGAGGATTACATATTATCGGAACGGAACGTCATGAATCTCGACGAATTGATAATCAGCTTCGGGGACGATCAGGAAGACAAGGAGATCCTGGATCTTCGAGATTTTATCTTTCGATGGAAGATACTTTGATGAGAATTTTTGCCTCAGAACGATTATCTAATATCATGCGTAAAATTGGAATTCAATCTGGGGAAGCCATCGAACACCCTTGGGTTACTAAGGCAATTGCTAATGCACAGCGCAAGGTTGAAATTCGTAACTTTGAAATTCGGAAACAGTTATTAGAATATGATGATGTAGCTAATGATCAACGTCAGGCTATTTATGCACAGCGTAATGAATTACTTGAATCACCAGATGTTAGTCAAACTATTATGACCATATATGAAGATGTTTTTAGGAACATTCTTAATAGCTATATTCCCTTGCAATCTATAGATGAAATTTGGAATATTATTGGTTTAAAAGAACATCTAAAAATTAATTATGAGATAGATTTACCGATTGAAGAATGGATTAATGATAACCAATTGATTTCTGAGCAATTAATTGATAAAATAATTTTTGAGATAAAAAATATTTATCAGCAAAAAAGAAAAGTTCTCGGTATTGAATTTATAAGTAATTTTGAAAAAAAATTAGTTTTACAGACTTTAGATTCTTTATGGAAAGAACATTTAGCTGCTATGGATTATCTACGTCAAGGTATTCACTTACGTGGTTATGCACAAAAAGATCCAATACAAGAATATAAGCGTGAATCATTCGCAATGTTTTCTACTATGCTAGAAACAATGAAATATGAAATTGTTAGTATCTTATGTAAGATTAAGGTTGATCTCAACAAAGAATTAAAAAATCCAATTACTAGTAATCTTTGGATTACTGAATCGAATAATGAGTCTTCTAAAATAGGGCGTAATGACCTCTGTCCATGTGGTTCAAATAAAAAATATAAGCGGTGTCATGGTAGGGTCAGATTAATTTAAATTGTTAGTCTCATCAGCAGCAATAGAAAGACATTTTCCTTCATTCAAGCATTTTATAAATCAATTAACTTACAATCATGACTACAAAAAGGACGCCATATATTATCTTTCCAGATTATTTTTTTACTACAGATTGGATATTGAAATTTTATTCATTGGTTTTAGTTAATGCAAGAGATAAATAAAATTGATGTAACCTCTTAATGTGTGAAATCAACATTTCTTTTGATCCATTATTATCAATGACATCATCTGCAATTGCAAGTCTCTCTTTTCGATTAGCTTGCATTGAAATGATTTGTTCGGCTTGTTGACAACTAACATGATCACGCAACATAGTTCTAATTAACTGTTTTTCACGATCTGCATCAACTACTAACACACGTTCAGCTAATGTAGAAATTTTATTTTCTACCAATAAAGGGACTACCCAAAGACACCATGCCGATTTACTATTAATTAATTGAAGGTTAGTTTCATGGTTAATTAGAGGATGAAGTAAATTATTTAACCAATTTTTATCTTTTGATGAATGAATAATTATTTGGCGTAATTTAGCTCTATTCAAAGTTCCATCTCGATTCAAAATACTCTTACCAAATTTTTTGCTTATTGCAACCAGTGCTAATTTGCCGGGTTCTACTAATTGACGAGAAATTACATCTGTATCTATTATATCAATGCCTAATTTTGCAAATTCTTTAGATACAGTAGTTTTTCCACTGCTAATTCCACCTGTTAAAGCCACTTTATATGGCATATATTCTAATAATTTACCTTAAGTAATTAATTAATAATATCTCCTGGAGTAAACCATTCACGCTTAGATTTTAAAAATTCTCGAACTTTCATAATTTTTCTACCTGCAGTTTGTAGCTCTTCTATATTTAAAACTCCATTTGAAGTAGCAATTTTAATTCCATGTTGATTAGCTTGTAAAATTTCTCCAGGTTGAGATGAATTAGATATAATTGAATCAATTATTGATGCTTTCCAAACTCTTATCATTTGATCCTTAACCATAAAATAACTCCCAGGCCATGGATTAAATGCTCTTATATAGCGTTCAATTTTCATTGCTGAAAAGGTCCAGTCAATACGTGATTCTTGCTTGCGGATTTTAGTAGCATAGCTTATATTGTGTTCGGGTTGTTTAACTGGACATATAGTACCAGTTGCAAATTGTTTTAAAGTAGCTAGCATACTTATTGAGCCAAGTTTAGATAATTTATCATAAAGTGTAGCAGTAGTATCTGTATTTTCAATTTTGCAGGGAATTGTGTGGAGAATATCTCCAGTATCAATATTAGTATTCATTTTTATTGTAGTGATACCGGTTTCTACATCACCGGCACATAATGAACGTTGGATAGGCGCAGCTCCACGCCATTTAGGTAGTAGAGAAGCATGTATATTAATACAACCAAATCTAGGTAATTTAAGCACTGCTTGAGGTAAAATGTTACCGTAAGCTACTACTACCATAATATCTGCATTTAAATTTTTAATCTGTTCTTGAAGCTTTTCCTCCATAAGAGACTCGGGCTGTAAAATTGGAAGATTTTTTTCAATAGCTAGTTGTTTTACGGGGCTAAAAACTAATCTCTTACCGCGACCAACATATTTATCAGGTTGTGTTAATACCCCAACAACGGGATATTGATTAACTAACACCTCTAAATGACGTGCTGCGAAGACAGGTGTTCCCGCAAAAATAATTTTTAAAATATTAAACATTTCAAGACCTCCTTAAACCATGTTAGTATGGTTCCTTGATTTTCTACGGGATTTTTTTTCTAATTTTTCTAATCTTTGACGAATTAGATGACGTTTGATTGGTGAAAGATAATCAATGAATAATTTGCCTACTAAATGATCCATTTCATGTTGGATGCAAACTGCCATTAAGTCATTGGCTTCAATAGTAAAAGGATTATTTTGGAGATCTAAAGCCATAATTTTTACGTTTTTTGATCGTGGTATAAAGGCTCTTTGTTGTGGAATAGATAAACATCCTTCTTCAAGACTAATACTACCTGTTTTCTCTAAAAATTCTGGATTAATTAATACTAAAGGTTCGTTGCGTAATGTTGAAATATCAATAACGATAATCTGCTGAGATAAATTTACTTGTGTAGCAGCTAGGCCAATACCATCTCTTTCATACATGGTTTCCAACATGTTATCAACAATTTTTTTAATATTTTTATCCACTTTTTTAACTGGGATAGCAATTTCTCTTAGCCGATTATTAGGATAAGTTAATAGTTTCATAACTGTCATAAATTTTCATCTTTAGAAATATAGTTTATTATTTATAATAATTACTATTATTATTAGTAATTTTAAATAAAAAAAAAGATGAACTGTAAGTCTAAAATAGAATTTTTTTTAAAAAAACTTCGTGAAGATGCTGTTATTGCTTATCCAACAGAAGCTGTATTTGGTTTAGGTTGTAATCCAGATAGCAAAAAAGCGGTAATGCAATTATTATCGTTAAAACAGCGTCCCATTGAAAATGGATTAATTTTGGTTGCTGCTGATTATCAGCAAATTCAACCTTATATTGCTGATGAAAGATTATTATCTAAACAACGCGAACTTATCGGTTCTCTATGGCCAGGACCTATTACATTACTACTTCCAGCTCATCCTAACACTCCATCTTGGATTACGGGTAGATTTTCTTCGGTAGCAGTTCGTGTAAGTAATTATCCTCCAGTAAAAAAATTATGTAGTGCTTTTAAAAAACCATTAGTTTCAACTAGTGCAAATTTTCATGGATCTCCACCATGTCGTTCAATAGAAGAACTCAGAAATCAATTTGGTTATCAATTATTGATTTATCCTGGTAAAGTTGGAACATTACAGCATCCTACGGAAATTAGAGATATTTTTACTGGTAAGATAATTCGTTATGGAGAATAAGATAATGATTAGTTATGCTGTTTTTGGCAATCCTGTCAAACATAGTAAATCACCACGTATTCACCAATTATTTGCTGAGCAAATGAACATTAAACATCATACTTATGGTAGTATTTGTGCATCTATAGAAAACTTTCAAGAAGAAATAATTAATTTTTTTAATTCTGGTGCACATGGTGCAAATATAACTATACCCTTTAAAAAAACGGCTTATAATCTGTGTGATCAGTTAACTAAACGTGCTTTATTGGCTGGGTCAGTAAATACTATTAAAAAATTAGAAGATAATCAATTATTAGGAGATAATACGGATGGTATTGGATTACTTATTGATCTAAAAAGAATTAAGTTTATTAAACCGAAAGATAAGATTTTAATTATAGGTGCTGGTGGTGCAGCATCTGGAATTATTTATCCACTTCTATCTTATGGTTGTTCAATTATGATAAATAATCGAACTATTTATCATGCTGAAGAAATAGTTCATAGATTTAAAAAATTTGGCAAGATTTCAATCTTAACAAATTTTAACCAATCTGATCATAACTTTAATATAATTATTAATGCTACTTCTTGTGGTATCTATGGAAATAAACCTGAATTACCGAATAAATTAATTACGCCAAATATTTACTGCTATGATATATTTTATCAGCCTAAACTCACTCCATTTTTACAGTGGTGCAAAGAACAAGGATGTCAACAATATACTGATGGAATTGGCATGCTAGTAGCACAAGCGGCCGAATCTTTTTTATTGTGGCATGGAGTATTGCCACCATTAAAAAATGTCATAAAAAAAATTAAAGATGAAATTATGATTTATCTATAATAGAATATAAAATAGTAAGATAATTTAGATATTTAGATGCAACACGGTGAGGGGCGTAGTTCAATTGGTAGAGCACCGGTCTCCAAAACCGGATGTTAAGGGTTCAAGTCCCTTCGCCCCTGCCATAAATCTTATGGATCGGTTTAATTTATAAATAGTTATACTAAAATCTAAACTTAGGAGGTTTAATTATGTGATACTATGATAGTTTATCATTTATTGTATAATATTTAACATAATAAAATTGTGATTTAGGAGTAAATCAAATGACTGTAGAAAGTTTTTTAACAAAGATTCGTTTTTTTGATAATAAACACTATCCACGGGGATTTTCGCGATATGGAGATTTTACTATAAAAGAAGCGCAATTATTGGAACGTTATGGTTATGCATTTAATGAGTTATATCTTGAAAAACGTGATCCTATAAATAGTGAAGAGCAAAGATTTGTCGAAGTATGTCGAGGAAAACTTCCACCTGAAACAGATCAGGAACGTGTTTGGATAAAATATATTATGCGCATTAAACGTCCTAAAAGGTTTCATACTCTATCTGGGGGGACATCCATGGAAAAATTAGAAGATTATTTAGATAATGATGATTAAATATAAAAAATTCAATACATTAAATCTATCAAAAATCAAAATAATTTGATCAATACTTCTTAAGTTATACTGAGCAACTTAACAGTTTATTATAGCATTGGTATAATAAACTATGAAAATTTCAGCAATTTTATTATTGATTACTTTCAGTAAAAGTGATTGATTTACTATCTAATTTTAAATAGAACTAAATCAAAGCATCTTTTATTAGATATAAAGCTTAAGTCATTTATGATCAAAAAAAATCTTTAAGTTTGTTAATTACTGACTAATAATTTTATTTCATGCTCATAATGTAAATTCTTTATGTATAACATCGTCTAGAATTACTAAAATAAAATGATTTTAGTTTAATTCTTGGTTTAAATTAGCTAAATAGATGTGGAGTGTAAGATGAGCGATAAAATTATTCAATTGACAGATGATAATTTTGAAAACCATGTGTTAAAAGCCGAGCAATGGACGCTAGTAGATTTCTGGGCAGAATGGTGTGGACCTTGTAAAATAATTGCACCTATTATTAGCGAAATTGCTGAAGAATATCATGGTAGGCTAAAGGTAACTAAATTAAATGTAGATAAAAATCAGAATACCGCCCAAAAATATGGAATTAGAGGGATTCCTACTTTGTTATTATTTAACAATGGTGAAATACTGGCGAGTAAAGTAGGAATTTTATCTAAAGGACAGATGAAAGAATTCATTAATTCATATTTAAATTTTATAGTATAGATGTCTAATAATCTAGAAGTAATGAATTATTCTTATACGTCTGAGCTTAATTATCCCAAGTATAGTTACTGCAGCATTAAACTAATTGCTTTAATGATCTGTAGATTTTACACAAGATTACTATTATTCATGAATAATAAATAGTTTGAAAGGTATATTATTTTATTTGATCTCTGTCTCTCTAAAATAGAGATAATAAAATAATCAACAAAATTTAAATAACTATCGTCTTCTTCATCAGAAAAAGTTCGATTGAACTTCCTATTTTAAGAACTCACAATTATGAATCTTACCGAATTAAAAAATACGCCAGTATCAAAATTAATTACTATTGGCGAGAGTATTGGAATAGAAAATTTAGCCCGGATGCGTAAACAAGACATTATTTTTGCAATTCTTAAACAACATGCAAAAAGTGGCGAAGATATTTTCGGTGATGGTGTATTAGAAATATTACAGGATGGTTTTGGTTTTTTGCGTTCTGCAGATAGTTCCTATCTAGCAGGACCGGATGATATTTATGTATCTCCTAGTCAAATTAGACGCTTCAATCTTAGAACAGGAGATACAATTGCTGGTAAAATTCGCCCTCCAAAAGAGGGTGAACGTTATTTCGCATTATTAAAAGTAAATGATGTTAATTATGATAAACCTGAAAATACGCGCAGCAAAATATTATTTGAAAATTTAACTCCATTACATGCTAATGCACGTTTGCGAATGGAACGAGGAAATGGTTCTACAGAAGATTTAACAGCACGAGTTTTAGATTTAGCCTCACCTATTGGTCTTGGACAAAGAGGTTTAATTGTAGCTCCACCAAAAGCAGGAAAAACTATGCTACTCCAAAATATTGCACAAAGTATAGCTTATAATCATTCTGATTGTGTTTTAATAGTACTTCTTATAGATGAACGTCCTGAAGAAGTTACCGAAATGCAAAGACTTGTACAAGGAGAAGTAATGGCTTCTACTTTTGACGAACCAGCTTCTCGTCATGTTCAAGTGGCGGAAATGGTTATTGAAAAAGCGAAACGCTTAGTTGAACATAAGAAAGATGTAATAATCTTACTTGATTCTATTACTCGTCTTGCAAGAGCTTATAATACTGTAGTTCCAGCTTCTGGAAAGGTATTAACAGGTGGAGTAGATGCTAATGCTTTACACCGTCCAAAGAGATTTTTTGGAGCCGCCCGTAATGTAGCGGAAGGGGGTAGTTTAACTATTATAGCGACTGCATTAATTGATACTGGTTCTAAAATGGATGAAGTGATTTATGAAGAATTTAAAGGTACTGGTAATATGGAATTACATTTAGCTCGTAAAATTGCTGAAAAACGTGTATTTCCAGCTATAGATTATAACCGTTCAGGAACGCGCAAGGAAGAATTATTAACTTCACATGAAGAGCTTCAAAAAATGTGGATTTTAAGAAAAATTATACATCCTATGGGTGAAATTGATGCTATGGAATTTCTTCTAAAAAAACTTGCGATGACTAAAACTAATGAAGATTTTTTTAAGATGATGAAACGTTCTAGTTAATATTCTAGATCATAAAAGATGATGTAGTTGCTTATCCAGAAATTTAGATTTACTATAATTATTAAAGCACCCGTAGCTCAGTTGGATAGAGCGTTGCCCTCCGAAGGCAGAGGACTCAGGTTCAAATCCTGTCGGGTGCGCCATTTTATTTAGTGGATAAAATAATCTATAAAATGGTGGCTATAGCTCAGTTGGTAGAGCCCTGGATTGTGGTTCCAGTTGTCATGGGTTCAAATCCCATTAGCCACCCCATAAATAATAAGGTAATGATATTACTGAGCGAAGATGGCGGAATTTGGTAGACGCGCTAGTTTCAGGAGCTAGTTTCTCTATAAAGATGTGAGGGTTCAAGTCCCTCTCTTCGCACCATTAATAAGCAGATCAATTGGAACGGCGAGTAGCGCAGCTTGGTAGCGCAACTGGTTTGGGACCAGTGGGTCGGAGGTTCAAATCCTCTCTCGCCGACCAATATAATTGTTAATATTTTAATAGTTAAATTTTATTAGTGGCATTTTATTTTAAATAACACTATAGTTAATTCATCAAGATTTTCACTTGGTGAAAGTAATATTAGAGATGATTTAATTATCAGCATTTCTTAGACATGGAGGAAAAGATATGTTACCTAATAGACAGAAAAAAGATGGTAGTCCAGTACTAGCACAAGAAGTTATAAAAAAACGTTCTAGTTTACTATGGTGGTTAATTCCTTTATTACTATTATTTTTAATGATTTTATATTGGTTTTTTCATCATTCCAGTACTACTACAGTATCTCATCAACCAAAATCATCGTTATGGTTACATGATGGTAAAAGTTTAAGTAATACAAAATATGTAACCTTACCCGATGGAGTAGTAATCCAAATAACTAATGACAGTATTGAAGCCAAACTCCTGAAAATTATTCAAAACCCTAGCCAACCATTAACAATTGATAAAATGGTTTTGAATTTAGATCGTATTAATTTTGATCGTAATGATGTGTCAACTACAGCACAAGTACAGATTAATAATCTGGCAGCTATTTTAAAAGCATATCCACATGTTAAGATTAAAATAATTGGCTCTACTGACAATACAGGTAATACAGAACAAAATCAAATATTATCAAAAGCTACAGCAGAGGTAATAATGAAAGAATTGATTAAGTTAAAAGTTCCTGCCCAACAATTAGTTGCTGAAGGTGAGAGTGAAAATTCTCCTATCGCTTCTAATCAAACACCAGAAGGACGTGTGAAAAACCGCCGCGTATCTATTTCGGTGATAAAAAAATAATCAAAATCTTCACTTCAATAAGATTGATTACTTAATCAAATATTAGAAATTTCATCTGAAACTTAATTTAATTAAGGAGTTTCATAATGAGCTATGAAAAAATTGTTACTTTATTTGATAGTATTGAACATGCTAAAACTGCAAATCAAAATTTATTAAAATCTGGTTTTTATAATGAGGATATCAGTATAATTCATAGTGAGCAGTTGAAAGCAGAGAATCTAATATTCAAAGAACATGATATTTGGCAGAGATTATTAGGTAATAGTTTAACTGAACAAGAAGCTAAAATATATGCACAGGCAATTGATACTGGTGGAATATTATTAATACTTCGTACTCATAATGAAAAAGAAACTAGTCGTGCAATGGAAATACTTAATGCATATCAATTTGATAATCTTGAGATCACAACATTATCTCAGAAATGTAGATATCCAAGGAATGATAATTCGCATCATATCTTTGATAAAGATTCAATTAACAAAGACGCAACACGAGTTCGTCGTTTTGTTATAGAAAAACATCAACATCTAGAATTTGACGTACCTCTCCATGAAGAGCACGTAGCAATTTTACGTCGTGCTTTTAATAATAACAAGAATAACATGGATTGGTCTGAGACCAGAGAAGAAATTAATACCAAACCACCGGTCATTGATAAAAAAACTTCTTGAAGAAGTTGTGCGTAAGGAGGGTACGAATATGGTTAAAAATCCTGATAGAAATTGAAGGTGATAAAATGACAAAGGATCTTCAAAATCAAGATTTTTTGAATACGAGAGCATAAGGCTCTCGTAACTTTTCAATTAGTAAATTTTGAATTATTTAGCAAATATTAGATTATCATCTAAATATTGTTATTTATTACATTAGTTAATTTTAATTACCTCGTAAAATTCAAAAATCAATAAATGAGAAACCTATTAATAGGGAGCTGTCAATGCAGTTTTCAAAAATGCATAGCCTTGGTAACGATTTTATGATTGTTGATGCGATCAGACAAAATATTGAGATTTCAGCTAATTTAATTCGCCAATTAGCTGATCGACGCCGAGGTATTGGATTTGATCAATTACTTTTAGTTGAATCGACAGATCAACCTGATTTTGACTTTCACTATCGTATATTTAATGCTAACGGTTACGAAGTTGAACAATGTGGAAATGGTGCCCGATGTTTTGCACGGTTTGTTCTTTTAAAAAAATTAACTAAAAAAACTACCATTAATGTAAGCACCAATAAAGGTAGTATAATGCTTAATGTTATCAATAATAAGCAGATTTGTGTAAAAATGAATGAACCAAATTTTTTACCACATAAAATTCCATTTATTACTAATAATCAAGAAAAAAAATACCAAATGGTAGTTAGAGAACAACTAGTAAATTTTGGTGTGGTATCAATTGGTAATCCTCATTGTGTAATTCAGGTAGATAATATCAAACAGGCACCGGTTGAAAAGCTTGGTTCAATTTTAGAGAAACATGAAAGGTTTCCTGAGCATGCTAATATTGGTTTTATGGAAATTATTAATAGGGCCCATATTAGATTACGTGTATTTGAGCGCGGGGTTGGTGAAACTCCAGCATGTGGTAGTGGTGCTTGTGCGGCAGTTGCTATAGGTGTACAACAAGGTTTATTAGATAATGAGGTAGATGTTGATTTGCCAGGAGGAAGATTACATATTTTATGGAGAGGAGTTGGACATGCATTATTTTTGACAGGACCGGCTATCCATGTTTATGATGGGGCTTTATGCATCAAAAATCTCTAAATATTTATAGATTTCTAAATAATTTAAATGATAAACAGTATGAAGCAGTTACTGCTCCCCGCAGAAATTTATTAATATTAGCAGGAGCAGGTAGTGGAAAAACTATGGTGTTAGTACATCGAATAGCTTGGTTATTACAGTTTGAACATTGCTCACCATTTTCTATTATGGCAGTCACTTTCAACAAAAAGGCTGCTGAAGAAATACTCCAACGTACTGAACAGCTGATAGGAATTCGACTTCAAGATATTTGGATTGGTACTTTTCATAGTATAGCACATAGATTATTGCGTACTCATTATTTAGAGGCTAAATTAGCCTCAGATTTTCAAATTATTGATAAACAAGATCAATTATGTTTGCTAAAGCGATTAATTAAAATAATGAATTTAGACGAAACAAAATGGTCAGCATTACAAGCAATGTGGTATATAAACCATCAAAAAGATAAAGGTTTACGACCTCAGTACATTCAAAGCTTCAATAATCCTCTTGAACAAACTTGGAAAAAGATTTATCATTTTTATCAAGAAACTTGTGAGCGATCTAGATTAGTAGATTTTCCTGAATTGTTATTGCGTGCACATGAACTTTGGTTAAATCATCCATTTATTCTAAATCATTATAGAAGACGCTTTACGAATATTTTAGTTGATGAATTTCAGGATACCAATACTATTCAGTATGCTTGGATTCGTTTATTGGCAAATAATAAAACTAGTACGCTTATTGTTGGTGATGATGATCAATCCATCTATGGTTGGCGCGGGGCTCAAGTAGATAATATCAAGTACTTTTTAAATGATTTTCGCAATGTAAAAATGATTAGGTTAGAACAAAATTATCGTTCTACAAATAATATTCTTAAAGCTGCTAATGTACTCATTTCTAAAAACTCTAGACGTTTAGGAAAAAAACTTTGGACTAATTATAGTAATGGAGAATTAATCACAGTTTATTGTGCTTTCAATGAATTAGATGAAGCTCATTTTGTAGTTAATAGTATTAAGTTATGGCAGAAAAATGGAGGAAAACTTAGTCACTGCGCGATTCTTTATCGTAGTAATGCTCAATCAAGGGTAATTGAGGAAATTTTACTACAATTTAATATTCCATATTATATTTATGGAGGAGTGGGTTTTTTTGAAAGACTGGAAATTAAAAACGCTTTAGCCTATCTTAGGCTGATTATTAATCGAAATGATGATGCAGCTTTTGAACGCATAGTTAATACTCCAGCAAGAGGAATTGGAGCTATTACAATGAAGTTATTACGGCAAATTTCAAAAACTCGTCATATTACCTTATGGTATGCTGGTTGTTTTTTATTAAAAGAAAAACAATTAGCTAATCGTACTGCGTTAGCTTTGAAAAACTTCATGCAACTCATAGATGGAATTGAAGAAGATATTGAAGGATTATCTCTTTATTTACAAATTGATCGAGTGATTAAAAGTTCTGGTCTATGGAAACTATACAACAAAGATAAAAATGAACAAATTCAAACTCGTTTAGATAATCTAAAAGAATTGGTAAATGCCGCGCGTCAAGATAAATTTTTGAATACTACTAAATATGAAAATTATTTACAACCATTACAAATGTTTCTTTCTAATCTAGTACTAGATACAAGTAATGGGGAAAAAATTCATGATGTAGAAGATGCAGTACAATTAATGTCAATGCATGCAGCTAAAGGATTGGAATTTAATCAAGTGTTTATAGTCGGAATGGAAGAAGGAATTTTCCCGAGTTTAAGATCAATTGAAGATCCATTAATGATTGAAGAAGAGCGTCGTTTAGCTTATGTTGCTATTACAAGAGCAAGGCAAAAATTAACCTTGACATGGGCAGAAAATCGTCGTCTTTATGGTAAAAAGATGTATCATCAACCCTCACGTTTTATTAAGGAGTTACCTAAAACATGTATTGATGAGATACGGGCTTGTCTTCATAATAGAAGACAACCTTGAAGCGTCTATTATTTTAATTGAAAACTAGCATTATTCTTAACTTGAAAATTAATAACTAAAACTATAGATTAGTAAATTACTTAATTTACTAATCTATTTGTACCCAATATTAAAGTATTGAGAGTTTCAGTATGTTACACGCATATAAACTAATTGAAAATCGTTTAACACGGCTTAATTTGGATGAAGGGGATGATTTAGCAGATTCTATTTGGGTAGATTTAATGGAACCAGAATTTAAGGAACGTGAAAAAATTCAGAAAATTCTTGGTCAAAGTTTAGCTACGAGTCCCGATTTAGAAGATATAGAAGCATCGGCACGTTTTTTTGAAGATGAACATGGATTACACATACATTCTTTCTTTTTTTATGAAGATGTTGATGATCATGCAGGAAATATTACCGTAGCTTTTACTATTCGTGATGGTCGATTATATACGCTGCGCGAAAAGGAGTTACCTGCTTTTAGACTTTATAGAATGCGTGCTCGTAGTCAAATTTTACTATCGGGGAATGCTTTTGAGTTAATGTTAGATCTATTTGAAACCAAAATCGAACAATTAGCTGATGAAATTGAAACTATTTATAGTGACTTAGAAAAATTGAGTCGTGTAATTATGGAAGGATCTCGTGATGATCAATGTGATGAAGCATTATCAATGTTATCAGAATTGGAAGATTTAGTATGGAAAGTTCGTTTATGCTTAATGGATACCCAAAGAGCATTAAATTTCTTAATACGTAAAACGCGTCTTCCTGTTAAACAATTAGAACAAGCCCGTGAAATCATACGTGATATTGAGTCTTTATTGCCACATAATGAATCCTTACTTCAAAAGGTAAATTTTTTAATGCAAGCGGCGATGGGTTTTATTAATATTGAACAGAACAGAATAATAAAAATATTTTCAGTGGTTTCGGTGATATTTTTACCCCCAACCTTAGTAGCTTCGAGTTATGGTATGAATTTTGAATTAATGCCAGAACTTCAATGGACTTTCGGTTATCCGGCAGCAATTATTCTTATGATTTTAAGTGGTGCTGCTCCCTATGCATATTTTAAATATAGAAAATGGCTATAATTTTATTGAAATAAATAAAATCAGGAGATTAATTGATACCATCATGCTATATGATTTAGTTTTAATGAATAAGATCTTAGCGTACTTCTTTGATTTAAGGTGTTGGGAAGGGAAGTAGTACTATGTACCCAATCGTAGTTTCTGATTTAGATGGGACTTTACTATCAGCCGATCATAGAATTTTGCCTTATACTAGGAAAATTCTTAATCTCTTAACTACACAGGGAGTGCAAGTTATTTTAGCTACTGGAAGACATTATGTTGATGTCTTTAAAATTCGAGATAACCTTGGTATTAAAGCCTATCTTATTACTTCTAATGGTGCACGTGTGCATAATGAAGCTGGTAAACTACTTTTAAGTGTTAATTTAGATGAAGAGATTGCATCTACTTTATATGGGATGTTTTTTAGCGATCCTGATATATTAACTCATGTTTATAGAAATGATAATTGGTATCTAAGTCGTTATTCGATAATAGAAAATGGTTTTTTCAGAGAATCAATGTTTACCGGTAAGTTGTTTGAACCAAATTTACTAGGTACTGATGGTGTTAGTAAGATTTTTTTTACTTGTGATAAGGTAAATAAACTTTTATTACTTGAGAAAATTCTTATGTCTCGATGGGGTGAGAGAGTAAATACAACTTTTTCTTGTCCTAGTTGTCTAGAAGTTATGGCTGGTGGTGTATCCAAAGGAGATGCATTAAAAGAAGTAATTAATTATATGGGTTGTTCTATAAAAGAATGTATTTCGTTTGGTGATGGTTTGAATGATAAAGAAATGTTATCAATTACTGGCAAAGGATGCATTATGCAAAATGCGCATCAGCGACTTAAAGATAGTTTGCCAGATTTAGAAATTATTGGCTCGAATATAGAACAAGCGGTTCCACGTTATTTATGTAAAATATATTCTTTAATAAATAGAAAGTTGTCAAATTCAAAGAATTTTTATTAAATTTTAAAATAACTATATTAGTTTTTTTAATTACTTGAAAAAATTCAATTTTAAAATTGAAGATTCTTTTATCTATAGGTAATAATATTATTACTTTAAATTTCAATAAAAAACTTGTAATTCAGGCTTTTTTTATATTCTATAGTTTGAGGTCTATGGTTTTATCTTTACTTAAAGATATTAATCAATTTGTACTTTTAATAGAGGCATTAAAAGATAATAATGAAAATCCTGAATCATATATTAGGATTCCCACGTGTAGGGTTATATCGGGAATTAAAAAAAGCACAAGAAAAATATTGGTTGAATGCTAGTACGAAACAACAATTAATTAATGTTGGGCGCGATTTACGCAAAAAACATTGGCAACAACAGAAGGAAGCTGGTATAGATTTATTACCAGTAGGTGATTTTGCTTGGTATGATCATGTTTTAACAACTAGTTTATTATTAGGTAATGTTCCAGTAAGGCATAAAAATCCAGATGGATTGATTGATCTAGATACGCTTTTTCGCATGGCTCGTGGAGTAGCACCTATTGGTCAAGTTACCACGGCGTCAGAAATGACTAAATGGTTTAATACTAATTACCATTATATTGTACCGGAATTTATTAAGGGACAGCAATTTGAACTCAGTTGGATGCAGTTATTTGATGAAATCGATGAAGCTTTGTGTTTAGGTCATCAAGTTAAACCAGTGTTAATTGGACCTTTGACTTATTTATGGTTAGGTAAAGTTCAAGGTAAAGATTTTAATCGTCTTACATTGCTCGAAGATCTTTTATCAGTTTATAATAAAATTCTCTTAGAATTGAAAAAAAGAAATATTACCTGGGTACAAATTGATGAACCTATTCTAACATTAGAATTACCTACTACATGGTTAACTGCTTTTAAACATACTTATGAATTTTTATATGGAAAAGTACAACTAATTTTAACTACCTATTTTGATAGTATTTATCATAATTTAAAGAGTATTTTAGCACTTCCAATACAAGGATTGCATATTGATTTAGCTTGTGGAAAATACGATTTATTAAAACTTAGTAAAGATATACCGGAAGAATGGATACTTTCACTTGGGATAGTTAATGGTCGTAATGTATGGCGAACTGATCTGATTTTTTGGTATGATCGATTACAGCCGATAATGGGAAAACATTGGATTTGGATAGCTAGCTCATGTTCTTTGCTCCATAGTCCAATAGATCTCAATATTGAGAATCGGTTAGATGAAGAAGTAAAAAGCTGGTTCGCTTTTGCTTTACAAAAATGTTATGAAATATCTCTATTAAGTAGAGCATTAAATAACCATGATAAAAAATTATTAGAATCGTGGAGTCAACCAATTCGTAACAGATGCTATTCAGAACGTGTACAGAATCCGATAATAAGTCATAAAATTTCTACAATTACCGCGGAAGATAGCAATCGCAAAAGTAATTATTTTAAACGTGCTCAAGTCCAAAAAAAACTTCTACCATTACCACTGTGGCCAACAACTACTATTGGTTCTTTTCCTCAAACTGAGGAAATCCGCTGCCTGCGGCGGGATTTCAAAAAAGGCAAAATAAATAATCAATCCTATAATGCTGGGATTGCACAACATATTAAAAAGGTTATTTTGGAGCAAGAAAAATTAGAATTAGATGTTCTAGTTCATGGTGAAGCTGAACGCAATGATATGGTAGAATATTTTGGTGAAAATCTGATTGGATTTGTAATTACTGATCATGGTTGGGTACAGAGTTATGGTTCCCGTTGCGTCAAGCCTCCTATTATAATTGGTGATATAAGTAGAAAACATCCAATCACATTAAAATGGACACAATATGCACAATCTCTAACAGATAAACCAGTAAAGGGCATGTTAACTGGTCCAGTAACGATGTTATGTTGGTCATTTGTTCGTGAGGATATTTCTAAAGTTACTATTGCTAAACAAATAGCCTTAGCACTACGTGAAGAAGTTAAAGATTTAGAAAATACTGGCATTAAGATTATTCAAATTGATGAGCCAGCTTTAAGAGAAGGATTACCATTACGTTATTCTGAATGGAAATCTTATTTAGATTGGGCCGTTGAAGCTTTTCGCTTAAGTTCATCTGGTGTTAGCGATGCCATACAAATTCACACACATATGTGTTATAGCGAATTTAAGGATATTATGCCAGCTATTATAGCATTAGATGCAGATGTTATTACTATTGAAACTGCAAGATCAAATGCCAATTTACTAGAATTATTTGAAAAATTTGCTTATCCTAATGCTATTGGTCCTGGGGTATATGATATTCACTCACCGAATATACCAACTGTAGAACATATAGAATTATTATTACGTAAAGCGGCATCTTTTATTTCATTTGAGAAATTATGGGTTAATCCAGATTGTGGTTTAAAAACTCGTAATTGGAAAGAAATTCTCATGGCACTAAACCATATGGTACAAGCCGCAAAAAAATTGCGGAAAACTACTATTTCTAGTTTATATCATTAAAAACAATAATGATGTAATTGCTACCTTTCATTATTAAAATAATGATAGGAGATCTATGAAAAGATTAAAATGCACAGTAAGATCTATAGATTATATGATTAATAATGTGTTTAAAGTGCATTTATTGCCATTAACAGATTTTTATTTCCGTGCTGGTCAATATTTAAGATTAGTTCTGGATGAAAAAGACAAATGTTATTTTTCAGTAGCTTCGACACCTCTGGAAAAAAATATCATTGAACTACATATTAGGGCTTCTAAATCAAATAGTCATGCTATGAAAGTTATAAAGTTGATTCATACAATACCAGAAGTAATAATTGAGATTCCTTATGGCAATGCCTGGTTGCGTGAAGATACTAACAGACCAATAATTTTAATTGCAGGCGGTACTGGTTTTGCATATGTGCGTTCAATTTTATTTACTGTACTGTTACAACAACCTGAGAGACTAATTTCACTTTATTGGAGTGGTCGTAAATTAGCACATCTTTATGCATTAGAAGAACTAAAGATGCTATCTTGTAAATATACCAACTTAAAGGTAATACCAATTATAGAAAGAGTCTCTGAGGATTTCAATGAATATCATAATCCAGTATTAAATGCGGTAATTAGAGATTATTGTAATTTGAGTTATCAAGATATCTATCTGGCTGGTAATTTTGAAATGGCTAAAAAGGCTAGGGATATCTTTTGTAAGATGCGTGGTGCGATAGTCTCGCGGATTTTTGGTGATGCTTTTACTTTTATATAGTAAAAATTATTATCTTTCCTTTTATAATAAAGTGGAAATTATTCTAATAATTAATTACTTATTCAATGGAATAGGCTAATAATGTCGCCAATCAAAGTACCTCAGGATTTACCTGCGATTAAATTTTTGCTTAATGAGAATATTGATCTCATTACTTCTAGAGGTGAAAATACATCTGAAAGGCGATTTTTAAAGATATTACTATTAAATCTGATGCCTAAAAAGATAGAAACAGAAAATCAATTTTTGCGATTACTATCTAATACATCATTGATGATTGAAATAACCTTTCTGAGAATTGATAATCATGATTCACATCATACCCCAAGAGAACATTTAAATAAATTTTATTATAATTTTGAAGATGTTCAAGATGAGAATTTTGATGGACTAATTATCACTGGAGCACCATTAGGTTTAATAGATTTTCGAGATGTAAGATACTGGTCGAAAATAGAATTAGTAATTAATTGGGCAAAAAATCATGTTAAATCAACAATTTTTGTTTGCTGGGCAGTACAAGCTGCTTTGAAAATTTTATATAATATACCAAGACAGACAAGACAAACCAAATTATCAGGAGTTTTTTTACATCAAACATTACAATCTCATGCCGATTTAACTAGAGGATTTGACGATAAATTTTTAGCACCTCATTCACGTTATGCGGCTTTTCCATATAAATTAATTAGAAATTTTTCTGAATTAGATTGTTTGGCAATTTCGTATAAAGCTGGAGCTTATCTTTTTGCTAGTAAAGACAAGCGCTTTGTATTCGTCACTGGTCATCCAGAATATGATTCTTATACATTAGCTAATGAATATCTGCGGGATCATAAAGCAGGATTAAAACCCCGAATACCAGCTAATTATAATACACAATTATTACCTAAAGTAAGTTGGCGGAGTCACAGTTATCTACTTTTTTCGAATTGGATAAACCATTATGTAAATTATTAACAGCATATTTCTGTATAGTTTAACAAGAATATATATAAACAATTAATTATCTTTTATAAGATCTAATCCCATTAGAGATAAATTTCAGCATTACTACTATTAACTAAAATTATTACTCGTTAAATCATCTTTTCTTATTGCCAAACGAGGAAGTAGTACTTTTTGTAAAAAAACTGCGTGTATAATCTCTGAGCCATTTATGGGCTGGAGAATTATCATTTCTTGGATGCCAAGCTTGTACTACCCTAATTCCTGGAAGGCAAATTTCAGGTTCAAAAGCGGCAATTTCTAGTTTTAATCTATCTAAAGTTTTAAAAAAGAATCCTGGAACAACTGCTAGAGAATCAGTATGTATAATAGTTTCAATAGTAGAAAAATAACTGGGACTAATTCCAATAATTTTTCTTTGATAACCATTAGCCATAAAAGCATTATCAATATCTGTATTTAATTTTCCTCTAGCACTTATAAAATTATAATTAATTATATTATCTAAGGTTTTACTTTGTTTAAATACTTCATGTTCTCTATGAGCAATAATTAAACATTTTTCACGATAGACAGTTCTAATTTTTATTTCTGGACTTAATTCACGTGGTTCACCAATATATAAATCAACATTTTCTTTACGTAAAAAATCATCTGGAACATTATCATATTTAAATTCAATCATAATATTAGATCGATCTTTATTGAATTGCTTCATAAAGTTACAGCTAAGCATTGATATTAAAAGATCATTAGAAGCAATAGTGAATAACAGAGATTTTTCACCTAGATTAAAAGTAATATTTTGATTAAATATACTTTGTATATTATTAATAAGATTTTTGATTTGTGGCTTTAACTGGATAGCTAAAGGGGTTAGCATTAATTGAGATCCGGAACGTACTAAAATTTGATCCTGAAAAGTATCCCTAATTTTATTTAATGATTTACTAATGGCTGGTGGTGTTACATTTAATTTCTTAGCGGTTTTACTCACACTACATTCTTCTAGTAACATATCCAATACTCTCAATAAGTTTAAATCGGTGCGATGCACAATATAACCCTCCATAGTTATCAAATCATTAATAAACTACAGGAAATATAAAATTAACAGGTTTTTATTAAAAAAATAAAATTAGGAATTACTAGCATAGTTAATAGAAAATTTCATACTAATGATGTTACCTAGTATGTTATTAAATAATTTTAGCTTTTATCTTCTTCCAGAAGATTTAATTATCTAGAAGTTAATGAATTTATCTCCTTCTTGTGGAAGAAGATGCATCACTTCTATGCTAATAATAATTTATTATTGAATATGCTCTCTTTATTTGATGTCCAAAGATTTAATCTTGGTTAGATTAATTAATTTTTTTTGACAGTTGATTTTAGTTATTTATAATAAAGAATGTAAAGCAATCTGTATCATATCATTGAATGAATTTTGTCGTTCTTCTGCAGTAAGATTTTCAGAAGAATAACGCACATGATCGGATACTGTACAAATAGTCAAGGCTTTAATCTGATATTCAGCGGCTATACCATATAGTCCTGCAGCCTCCATTTCTACACCGAGAATACCATATTTTTCCATTAATTCATAAATATTATTATCTGCAGGATAAAACAGATCTGTAGTAAATAAATTTCCTACATATACAGGAATTCCTAAATTATGAGCAGCATTAACAGCATTATATGCCAAATTAAAATCCGCAATCGCTGAAAAATCATATCCGTGAAATCTGATTCGATTTACTTGAGAATCAGTACATGCTCCTATACCAATAATAATTTCTCGTAGCTTAATTTCTGGAAGTACCGCTCCACAAGATCCCAGGCGAATAATTGTTTTTACTCCATAATAGTTAATTAATTCTTTACTGTAAATAGAACAGGATGGTATTCCTATTCCATGTCCCATTACTGATATCAACCTATTTTGATAAATTCCCGTATATCCTAACATTCCACGTATATTAGTAATTTCCCTAAATTCATCTAGAAAAGTTTCAGCAATATGTTTGGCACGTATAGGATCACCTGACATAAGCACAATATCTGCAAAATCTCCTTGATTAGCATTAATATGTGGAGTAGTCATTAAAATTTCCTTGATTTCTATATCAATTAATAGTCAGCTATTTATAACATATTTATACCATAATCCATATTACTTAGTCCGAAATATTTAGCTATTGTTTGACTAATATCAGCAAATGTTTGACGTTTTCCTAAATAACCTGGATGAATTTTCGGACCATAAATTAATATTGGAATATGTTCTCTTGTATGATCAGTACCATGCCAAGTAGGATCACATCCATGATCTGCGGTAATAATTAAGATATCGTTATCTTTTAATAGAGATAATAATTCTGGTATTCTGCGATCGAATAATTCTAATCCATTAGCATACCCAGCTACATCGCGGCGATGCCCCCAAACAGAATCAAAATCTACAAAATTTGTGAAAACAATAGTATTATCTGTTGCTAATTTTATTTCTTTAATAGTTGCTTCAAATAACTCATGTAATCCAGTAACTTTTACAGATCTAGAAATACCACAGTATGCATATATCTCAGCAATTTTACCAATAGAAATTACAGTACCGGATTTTTCAAATACAAGTTTTTTTAACATAGTAGGAGCATGAGGTTCTATAACTAGATCATATCGATTACCAGTTCTTTTAAAATTTTCTTTCTTTGTTCCAACAAATGGTCGTGCAATGACTCGACAAATTTTATAACCTTCTTCATTAAGTATTTCACGAGTTATTTTACATAGTTGATATAAATGATCGAGTCCAAAACTATTTTCATTACAAGCAATTTGAAAAACCGAATCATTAGATGTATAAAAGATTGGTTTGTGTGTTTTTAAATGTTCTTCCCCTAATTGATTAATAATTACTGTGCCAGAAGCATGACAATTACCCAAATATCCTGGAATTTTTGTACGTTTCATTAGTTTGTTAAGTAATTTTAGCGGAAAACTGTTTCTTTTTTTTTTAAAAAAGTCCCAATTGAAAAAAACTGGAACGCCAGCAATTTCCCAGTGTCCGGTTGGAGTATCTTTAGCTGAAGATATTTCACTTGCATAAGCATAGGCACCAATTATTGGGGTTTTTATATTAAGACCAACTGGAAATTTTCCCGTAGATTTTTCGGCAGCTTTTCCTAATCCCAAAGCGGTCAAATTAGGTAATTTTAGTGGACCATAACGCAAATTATTGTTAGCATCACCTTTAAAACAAGCTTCAGCAATATGCCCTAAAGTATCAGCACCTTGATCTCCAAAAATTTTGGCATCATTAGTAGCTCCAATTCCAAAAGAATCTAATACTATAATAAATGCTCTTTTCATATTTTCATCTAACTATTTTAACTATCATGTATTTACTATATCTTATAGATAATTGTATTAATTACTATTAAAGATATTTAAATGTAGAAAATTTTATGGATTTGATCAAAATCTGGTTTGATGAAGATTGTTCAGTTTTTTGATAAAATTAATCTAATTTTTAGAGTATTAATAAGAACTAATTTTAATTATTAATTATGCTTGAATATTTTCTTGATTACCCCATATTATTTTATGCAATATAAAGATTATACAATGATCTTAGTAAGAAGAGGTTATTGCCCATGACAACCATAGTAAGCGTTCGTCGTAATGATCAAGTAGTTATCGGCGGCGATGGTCAGGTTACCTATGGTCATACTATAATGAAACGTAATGTAAAAAAAGTTCGTCGTCTTTATAATGATCAAGTGATTGCTGGTTTTGCTGGTGGTACAGCAGATGCCTTTACCCTATTCGAATGTTTTGAACGTAAATTGGGAATTCATCAAGGACATCTTATAAAAGCAGCTGTTGAATTAGCTAAAGATTGGCGTACAGATCGGATGTTAAGAAGGTTAGAAGCATTATTAGCAGTAGCAGATGAAAAAGCTTCATTAATTATAACTGGAAATGGTGATGTTATTCAGCCAGAAAATGATCTAATAGCAATTGGATCTGGTGGATGTTATGCTCAGGCGGCAGCTCGAGCAATGTTAGAAACCACTAATTTAAATGCGATTGCCATCACAGAAAAAGCCTTAGTAATTGCTGGAGACATCTGTATATATACTAATCAAAATTTTACTATTGAAGAATTAACCTATAAAGCGTAAGGATCGTTATTATGTCTGAGATGACTCCGCGCGAAATTGTAAGTGAGCTAGACAGATTTATTATTGGTCAGAACCGAGCTAAACGTGCGGTAGCGATAGCTTTGCGTAATCGTTGGCGTAGGATGCAATTAAATGAAGAATTACGTCATGAGGTGACCCCTAAAAATATTCTCATGATTGGTCCTACTGGTGTCGGAAAAACCGAAATAGCACGACGTTTAGCTAGACTAGCCAATGCGCCATTTATTAAAGTTGAAGCTACCAAATTTACTGAAGTAGGTTATGTAGGTAAGGAAGTAGACTCCATCATACGTGATTTAACTGACTCGGCAATTAAAATAGTGAAAATGCGTTCTATGGAAAAAAATAGACAGCGTGCTGAAGAACTAGCCGAAGAAAGAATTCTTGAAGTATTAATTCCTGCAGGAAATAATACTTGGAGTCAAGGAGAAACTGTACAAGACATTTCAGTTACCCGACAATCATTTAGAAAAAAATTACGTGAAGGTCTATTAGATGATAAAGAAATCGAAATTAATCTAAGTACTACCCCAATGGGTGTAGAAATTATGGCTCCTCCTGGAATGGAAGAGATGACGAGTCAATTACAGTCTATGTTTCAAAATTTAAGTGGCCAGAAACAAAAAAAGCATAAGCTAAAAATAGCAGATGCAATGAAACTTTTAATAGAAGAAGAATCAGCTAGATTAATAAATCCTGAAGAATTAAAACAGGAAGCAATTGAAGCTGTAGAACAACATGGTATCGTATTTATTGATGAAATTGATAAAATTTGCAAAAGAGGAGAAACATCAGGGCCAGATATATCTCGTGAAGGTGTTCAAAGAGATCTGCTTCCATTAGTTGAAGGTTGTAATGTATCAACTAAACATGGTATGGTAAAAACTGATCATATTTTATTTATTGCTTCTGGAGCTTTCCAGATATCTAGTCCTTCTGATTTAATTCCAGAACTTCAAGGACGTCTCCCTATTCGTGTTGAATTGCAGGCGTTATCAACCAAAGATTTTGAGCGAATTCTTACCGAACCTAGTGCCTCAGTAACTATACAGTATAAAGCACTTCTAGCGACTGAAGGGGTGAAAATTGAATTTACCGGCGATGGTATTCGTAGGATTGCAGAAGCAGCTTGGCAAGTTAATGAATCAACGGAAAATATTGGTGCTCGCAGATTACATACTGTATTAGAGCGTCTGATGGATGAAATTTCTTATGATGCCAGTGATCGTACTGGTGAATCAATTATTATTGATGCACAATATGTTGGTGATCACTTAGATAAATTAGTTGCCGATGAAGATTTAAGTAGATTTATATTATAAAATAACTTATCACATCAATTAATAATTTATGAAACAGCTTGTAATTCCTAATCGGAATAGAAGGTTATTCTACTATAAATAAAAGTTATTATGAAGATATCATTCATTAACTTTTTATGTATAGTTTTTATATATTTACTATATAATTTTAGTTTCCTGGTATTTAAGAGATCAATACTATCTGTATACAGCTGTGTTAATAATATAGTTTTATTTTTCTCATTTAGTTAACTGATTAACATTTAAAATATCAGGAAATATTTATGTCTCTAGATAAAAAATATATTGTTGCTCTGGATCAAGGGACAACTAGTTCACGTGCTGTAGTATTAGATCATGATGTAAATATCATTGCAATTTCACAACGTGAGCTTAAACAAATTTATCCTCAAGCTGGTTGGGTTGAACATGATCCCTTAGATATTTGGGCTTCTCAATGTTCTACTTTAGTAGAAGCTTTAGCACAGGCCGATATTAGTTGCGATCAGATTGCTGGAATCGGAATTACGAATCAACGAGAAACTACAGTAATTTGGGATAAAAAAACTGGTAGACCGGTTTATAACGCTATTGTATGGCAATGTTCTCGTACTGCAGACCTTTGTGAACAATTAAAAAAATCTGGTTTAGAAAATTATATTCGTGAAACTACCGGTTTATTTATAAATCCATATTTTTCAGCAACCAAAGTGAAATGGATTTTAGATCATGTTTCAGGGGTACGTGAAAAAGCAAAACGTGGAGAATTATTATTTGGTACAATTGATACCTGGTTAATTTGGAGAATGACCCAAGGACGTCTTCATGTTACTGATTATACTAATGCTTCACGCACTATGTTATTTAATATTCATACCTTACAATGGGATCAACATTTATTAGATCTCTTTGAGATCCCACCGTTAATATTACCAGAAGTGCGTTGTTCATCCGAAGTTTATGGATATACTAATGTATGTGGAATTTTGGGAAAAAATATTTCTATAGCTGGTATAGCCGGAGACCAGCAAGCGGCTCTTTATGGTCAGCTTTGCGTAAATTTTGGTATGACTAAAAATACCTATGGTACTGGATGTTTTATGTTAATGAATACTCAAAAAACAGCAATTAATTCTCAGCATGGTTTATTAACTACTATAGTTTGTGGTCCTCATGGAGAAGTAAATTATGCGCTTGAGGGTACAGTATTTATTGGAGGAGCATCTATCCAATGGTTACGTGATGAAATGAAATTAATAAATCATGCTGAAGATTCGGAATATTTTGCTAATAAAGTAAGAAATACTAATGGAATTTATGTTGTTCCAGCGTTTACTGGATTAGGAGCTCCTTATTGGAATCCATATGCACGTGGTGCAATTTTTGGTATAACTCGTGGTGCTAATTATAACCATATAATTCGTGCTACTTTAGAATCAATTGCTTATCAAACTCGTGATGTTCTTGAAGCAATGCAATCAGATGCTAATCTTAAAATTAAGAGATTACGTGTAGATGGTGGTGCGGTAGCAAATAATTTTCTGATGCAATTTCAATCAGATATTCTTGGATTAAGTATAGAACGTCCAAAATTGCGCGAAGTTACTGTCCTAGGAGCGGCTTTTCTAGCGGGTTTAGCAGTAGGTTACTGGATAGATTTAGATGAAGTAGCTACTAAATTAATAATTGAACAAAAATTTATTCCTCATATGAAAGAATATGAAAGAAATGATAGGTATGCTAATTGGAAACAAGCTGTCTCCTTAATACAAGGATGGAAAATCTATTGATTGGAATTCAAGACTAAGGAACCAATAAGATGAATAATTGGGCAGTTGCGAAAGTTATAGAAGTAATCCATTGGACGAATAATTTATTTACTTTAAAGCTAGAAGCTCCAGTATCTCCTTTTATTGCAGGACAATTTACAAAACTAGCGCTTAAAATTAATAATAAATATATACAACGTGCTTATTCTTATGTCAATGCTCCGAGTAATAGGATTTTAGAGTTCTATTTAGTAGTAGTTTCAGGAGGAAAATTAAGCCCATATTTATTTAATTTAAAAAAAGGAAATAATCTTTTAATTGCTAAACAAGCCGCGGGTTTTTTTTTATTAAGTGAAATTCCTCAATGCAATATTTTATGGATGTTAGCAACTGGTACAGCAATTGGACCATATTTATCAATGCTTCAGGAAGCCAAGAATTTAGATAGATTTAAGTATATTGTATTAGTTCATGCGGTACGTTATGCACATGACTTATGTTATTTATCATTGATGCAACAACTAAAAGATCTTTATAATGGAAGATTAAAAATTCAAACTATAGTTAGTCGTGAAAAGCTCAATGGTTCACTTTGTGGACGTATACCTTATTTGATAAAAAATGGTGATTTAGAAAGATTAGTAAATCTTAAAATAGATGTTACTAATAGTCATATAATGTTGTGTGGAAATCCTCATATGGTACGAGAAACTATCAAAGTACTACAAGATACTCGCCAAATGTCTAAACATTTAAGACGTGGACCTGTTGGTCATATAACTACTGAACATTATTGGTAAAGATATAAATTATTAACTAATAAAAAAATCTTAGGTAATAAGGTGATAAAATGCGGTTTCCGTTAGTTATAGGCAATTGGAAATTACATGGTAATAAAAATCTGATTAAGGATCTTATCGTAAAATTATTACATAATTTTACTAATTTTCAAGGATGTAAAGTAATAATTGCTCCACCTTTAATTTATTTAGATTATGTAAAAACTCTCCTTAATGATAGTTTTATCGAAATAGCTGCTCAAAATGTAGATGTTAATTTATCTGGTGCTTTTACTGGAGATATATCGGCTAATATGATAAAAGATATCGGAGCTAAATATTTTATAATCGGACACTCCGAACGTCGGATACATCATAAAGAGAATGATAAATTAATCGCTAAAAAATTTTTGTTATTAAAAAGTATAGGAATGATACCAGTGCTTTGTATAGGTGAGACTAAGCAAGAATATGAACAAGGTAGTACTGAAAGAGTTTGTATGAGACAAATTAACGCGATTTTAAATCGATCAGGAATAGAAGCATTTAAAAATACCATAGTTGCCTATGAACCAATTTGGGCAATTGGTACTGGTAAGTCGGCTAAACCTGATCATGCACAATATGTACATAAGTTTATACGTGAATATTTAGCTAATAAAAATCAACAAATAGCTGATAATTTAATTATTCAATATGGTGGTTCAGTAAATTCATCAAATGCGGCAGACTTATTTTCACAACCTGATATTGATGGAGCATTAGTAGGAGCAGCTTCTTTAAATGTGGCAATTTTTACTGAGATAATCAATGCTGTTATTAAAGCAAAATTATATTTATGAGAGATTTTCAATCTAATTGTTATTAATATTCTTAAGGTGGGTATTGGTTTTTTCCATGGTTCTTACTAAAGAAGGATCCTGGCGGATAATAATATCAGAACTAGGAAAATCTTTTAATAAATTTTGTTCTACTTGTGTGGTAATATGATGTACTTGACTTAAAGTTAAATTATGATCCATTTCTAAATGAAGTTGAATAAAACGAGTTTGTCCAGATTGTCGAGTTCGCAATTTATTAATCCCAATGACACCAGGCCAAGAAGTTACTAAATTAATAATTTTTTCGATTTCATCATTTGGTAAGGCACGATCTAAAAGAGATTGAATAGCTTGATAACCCATATTTAAAGCACTATAAAGAATCCAAATACCTATAAGTAAAGCAAAAAGAGCATCAGCCCATTTTAATCCATAACTACTTAGTAATAATGCGGTGATGATTGCTCCATATACTAAAATATCAGATTTATAATGAATCATATCAGCTTGTACTGCTTGACTATAAGTTTTATGTATAACCCATTTTTGAAAAATAACTAAAATTAATGTAAACATCAGAGCAACAAATGCAATAATTATTCCAAATATAGGATATTGCATAGTAGTAGGTTTTGCTAAATGATGTACTCCAGTTAGAACTAAAAATAATGCAGAACCTGCTACAAACATACTTTGAGCAAGAGCCGCTAAAGATTCTGCTTTACCGTGACCAAAAGTATGTTCTTCATCGGCTGGTTGTAATGAATAACGAACTATTAAGAGATTAGTAATAGAAGCAGCAATATCTACTAGTGAATCTACTAATCCTGCTAGCATACTAACTGATCCAGTATTCCACCAAGCTAAAAATTTAATTAAAAATAATGTAATAGCAAGAAAGGCCGCAGCTAGTGCAGCATGGTTAACCATACGAGAATATTGATAGTGCATCAGTTTATTATCCAATAATAAAATAATAAATATACCCCTTTATCTCCTAACTAATGGTAAATTTTCTTTATTCCATCCTTTGATGCCTGATTCTAGTAAATAAACTTTTTTAAAACCTGATTCAGTTAATTTGATTGCTGACTCAATTTCGTTAATTCCATTAGTACTAACAATAATCAGAGGAAATAATTGATAATCTTTAAGAATTTTATAGTTACCTTTTTTTATATCACTAGCTAATAGATTTATAGAGCCATAAATATGACCTTGACAATATTCTTCATATGAACGTATATCAATTACTTTAGCATTAGCTTTATTAATTAAAATAGTAGCTTCATTACAACTAATGGTTTTAAATTTATAAAAATATGTTTGAATTATAGAAATAATTAAGAAAAATAATAACATAATCCAACTAATAAATAATACTGGATGGTTAGTATAAAATTGTACGATTTGTTGCATTAGGTAAAAACTCCTAATAAATTATCAAGCGGTATAAATTTGATTAAAATTATCTAAAACATCTAATAGAGATTTACTTTCTTTAGTAAAATCAGTTCATTTAATCGTAATAAATGATTTATCAGTTAATCTGCATGAATCTCTATTTATTAATAGATAATTTCTTATGTTTAAAAGAATGGACACTTATTTACTCTTTGAATTGGTTCTTTATCAAGATAAAGATACTAATAATGATTAAATTTATTTTTGACATTTAATACAAAAAAATGTACTACGTTGTCTATATTTAATGTGTTTAATCAATGTACCACATTGATTGCATGATTTACCGGTTTTACCATATACCTGAATTTTTTGATAAAAATTTCCAGTAATCCCGAAAGGATTAATGAAATTGCGTAATGTTGTTCCTCCGGATGTGATAGCACATTGTAAAATTGTTTTAATAGCATTAACTAATTTGTCAATTTCACACAAAGTTAACGTTGATGCCTGTCTAGTAGGAAGAACACCAGCTCTGAATAAACATTCATTTACATAAATATTACCAATACCTACAACTAATTTATTATCCATTAACCATGGTTTCACGGCTAAATTTTTGTGGCGAGATTTGCTAAATAAATAACTACTTGAAAATTCTTTACTTAATGGCTCTGGTCCTAATTTTTGTAAATTCGAACATTTATCAGCATCATTACTCCAGATCCAATATCCAAAACGTCGGGGATCCGTATAACGGATTACTTTTTTAGTATTTATTACTAGATCTATATGATCATGTTTATTTGGTAACCTTCCTAAGGGAAGAAGACGTAAACTACCTGACATACCTAAATGGATAATCAGATATCCTTTATCTAATTTCATTAAAATATATCTAGCGCGACGTTGTATGCCTAATATTTTTTGAGAATTAATTGTATATATTTCCTTAGAGATTGGAAATCTTAAATTTCCATTTCTTACTTCGGAATTTATAATTGTTGTTCCTAATATACATAATCTCAGACTGTTACAAATATTTTCAACTTCTGGTAATTCTGGCATAAACCTCCAATATTATTTAAATTTTATTTTCCTTGTATCTTACATGTTGGCGGATTTTGGGATCAAATTTTCTTAACTCTATTTTTTTATTTGGGGTATTTTTTTTTCTGGTAGTAGTATAGAAATGTCCAGTTCCTGCTGAAGAAACTAATTTTATTTTTGTTCTTATTGATTTTTTAGCCATTTTAAATTCCTTAAATATTTAGAAATTTTTTATTTTTGCGGTAATTTAAATCTGCCAAAATTGAATTAATACCCTTTTTATCAATAATACGAATTCCCTTAGCAGATACACGTAATCTAATAAAACGATTTTCACTTTCTATCCAAAAATTATGATAATGTAAGTTTGGTAAGAATCGGCGCTTTGTAGCATTCATTGCATGTGAGCGATGATTTCCTACTATTGGACGTTTTCCAGTTATTTGACATACTTTTGTCATTATCTTCTCCATAAAAATTGTCTTAGTTACATACTTCTTAAATTTTAAAATTTTTTATAATAAACTGATATAATCTTATCATATTTAAGAATATGATTAATATTTTTTGATAAAATCATCTTAATTAAACATGATAAATTAAAAATATGAAAGAAATAGAAATTAAAATTGTTGATCAACGTATTGGTAATAAATTTTCTTTACCTAGTTATGCGACTGCAGGTTCGGCAGGTATGGATCTTCGTGCTTGTATTGATAAAGTGATTCAATTAATACCTGGAGATACTATGTTAATTCCAACAGGATTAGCTATATATATTAGTGATCCCTCAGTAGCAGCAATTATTTTACCTCGATCTGGTCTCGGTCATAATCATGGAATAGTTTTGGGTAATCTAATGGGTTTAATTGACTCTGACTACCAAGGTGAATTAATAATTTCATTATGGAATCGTGGTAAAAATATTTACTCAATTAATCCTAATGAAAGGATTGCACAGTTAGTATTTATTCCTATAATTAGAACTAAATTTAATCTAGTACAGAATTTTATACCAACTATAAGAGGAAAAGGAAATTTTGGACATTCGGGACATTATTAAAAATTAGGATGAAATTTACACTCCATATCTATGTTGATAAAACTTTATGGCCATAAAGTTTTCATGCATTCCAGTCTTATATTTAAGATATTTCATAATATCATTTATAGATATTAGTGAGATAACTTTACATTCATATTGTTCTTCTACTTCTTGTATGGCAGAAATATTAGTTAATCCACATTCTTGACGATCCAAAGCAATTAATACTCCAATTAATATAGCTTGATGATTTTTTTTTATAATTTTCATAGATTCATGAATAGTAGTTCCAGCTGTAATGACATCATCTAATAGTAAAATACGTCCTTTTAATGGAGCTCCTAAGATAATACCTTTTTCCCCATGATTTTTAACTTCTTTGCGATTAAAGCAACATAGCACATTTTTTTGATAATGTTCAGAAAGCGCAATTGTTGTAGCAGTAGTTAATGGAATTCCTTTATACGCTGGTCCAAATAAAATTTCAAAATTCATTTTTGAATCTATTAATGCTTGTGCATAAAAACGTCCTAGTAAAGCTAAATCATGACCGTAATTTAGTAAACTAATGTTGAAAAAATATGGACTGATACGCCCAGACTTAAGAAGAAATTTTCCAAATCGAAGAACTTGTTTGCTAATGACAAAGTCAATAAATTGATGTTGCCAGATTTTCATGTTTTCTCCAATCATTTAGATCTGTAAATTAAAAATCAATTTATCATTAACTTAGTTATAAGTTATTAATCTTAAATAACATATAAATAGACTAAAAGATTTAATGTAATTATTTTTTTATTCAAGTAATATAATTAAATATCTTTAGTATAAACATAATATTGAATTATGATTTGTAGTATGACGGCTTTTACAAGACATGAAATTAATAACCATTGGGGTAATGCTGTTTGGGAGATTCGTTCAGTTAATCAACGTTATCTAGAAACTCATATGCGTTTACCAGATCAATTTCGTAATCTTGAACCTAAAATTCGTAATCTAATTCGTAATAAATTAATTCGTGGTAAAATTGATTTTTTTTTGCGTTTTGAGCCTAATTTTAATATCTATCAAGATAAACTAAAAATTAATAAACAACTCATCAAACAATTAATTAAAGTTGCACAATGGATTTCATTACAAAATAATGGTGGAATTATTAATTTAATGGAAATTTTGCGTTGGCCAGGCGTATTATTAGTTGAAGATTTTAATACTGATGAAATCAGTATTGAATTACTTACTGCATTAAATATTACCCTTAAAAAATTTATTATTGTCAGAGAAATAGAGGGTTGCGCTTTAAAAAAATTTATTGAACAAAGATTAGTTAAAATCAGTGCTTTAGTATCTAAAGTTAGAACACAAATTCCAAATTTAATCAAATTACAAAAAGAAAAAATTTTAGCAAAATTGCAAAATTTAAAATTAAAAATGGAAGAGAATCGTCTTGAACAAGAAATGGTATTGTTAGTACAACGACTTGATGTAAGTGAAGAATTAGATCGTTTAGATACTCATATTCTGGAAACTTATAATATATTAAATAGAAAAGAAGCTATAGGTCGTAGATTAGACTTTATGATGCAAGAATTATATCGTGAATCAAATACATTAGCTTCAAAATCTATCCATTCAAAGATTACCGCATCAGCTATTGAATTAAAAGTATTAATTGAACAAATGCGAGAACAAATTCAAAATATTGAGTAATCTAATTTTATTAGAAGATAATATTTTTATTATCCACTTCTTTCATCTTTGAGTTATATTTAATAAAGTTAAAATTAATTGATTATTAATCAGCTAATAACTGATTAATTAGCTCTTGATTTCTTAGCACTTGTTGATTAGTTTTTAAACGTTGAGCACATATAATATTTTTAATCTCTGATACTGCTAAATAATAATTATCATTAATGATTAAATAATCATATTCAGTATATAATTTCATATCATGAATTGCTTGTTTCATACGAAGAGCAATAGATTCTTCAGTGTCATGTCCTCTATTATGTAATCTTTTAAATAATTCTATTTTGGATGGTGGTAGTATAAAAATACTACATGTGCTTGGTATTAATTGGCGGATCTGCTGAGCTCCATGCCAATTAATATCAAGAAATACATCTATACCAAGAGATAAAATCTTTTTTAAGATTTGACATGAAGTTCCATAATAATTACCGAATACTTCGGTATATTCAATAAACTCTTCATTTTTAATCATAGTTTCAAATTCATTTTTTGATATAAAGAAATAATGTTTGCCATTTTTTTCATCAGGACGTTTTGTTCTTGTAGTATGAGAAACTAATAATTTTATATTAGATAATGATTGAATATTTAATAAATGGTTAATTATACAGGATTTTCCTGTACCACTAGGTGCAGAAATAATAAAAATTGTAGCAGGTATCATATTTATGATTTATGAATTTATCTCAATATTTGTTATATTGTTCAGTTATTTATAGTATATCTTTAATATATTCTTCAAATAATTAAATTGAAATAATTGAATGTTCAAAGGAAATTAATATGTCTTTAAATAATATTCCTGCAGGGGAGAATTTTCCAGAAGATTTATATGTAATCATAGAAATTCCCGCATACTCTTATAGTATAAAATATGAAATTAATAAAAAAAATGGAGCATTATTTGTTGATCGGTTTTTAACAACATCGATGGTATATCCTTGTAATTATGGATATATAAATCAGACTTTATCACTAGATGGTGATCCTCTAGATACCCTAGTAATTACACCTCAACCTCTACAATCAAAATCAGTAATTTTATGTCGTCCTCTTGGTATGTTAAATATGATTGATGATTCTGGAGAAGATTTTAAACTAATTGCGGTACCTCATAACAAGTTAACAAGCGAATATGATTCTATTCAAGATATCAAAGATTTACCACAAGAAATTTGTGATAAAATCAATCACTTTTTTAATCATTATAAAGATTTAGAAAAAAATAAGTGGACAAAAATTTTAGGTTGGAAAAATTTAGATCAGACAAAACAGGAACTCATACGTTCTTATGAACGTGCTCAAAAATAATTTTTTATTAACTTCTGATCTTAAATATTGCGATAAATAAAAATTTATAGTAAAATATTGATGTTAATTAGTTCTTTAAAATTTGGGTGTGCATTATTAGAAAATCAAATAGTTTTGTTGATTTGTAATTCAACGTAAAATTGAACCTTAAGAGTATATAACTTTAAAGGTTAATACAATAGAATTGAAGAGTTTGATCATGGCTCAGATTGAACGCTGGCGGCAAGCCTAACACATGCAAGTCGAACGGCAACAGAGAGAAGTAAAATTTTCTGCTGGCAAGTGGCGGACGGGTGAGTAATATCTGGGGATCTACCTAGTGGAGGGGAATAACCATTGGAAACGATGGCTAATGCCGCATATACTCGCAAGAGAAAAGTGGGGGACCGAAAGGCCTCACACCATTGGATGAACCCAGATGAGATTAGCTAGTTGGTGAGGTAATAGCTCACCAAGGCGACGATCTCTAGCTGGTCTGAGAGGATGACCAGCCACACTGGAACTGAGATACGGTCCAGACTCCTACGGGAGGCAGCAGTGGGGAATATTGCACAATGGGGGAAACCCTGATGCAGCTATGCCGCGTGTATGAAGAAGGCCTTAGGGTTGTAAAGTACTTTCAGTAGGAAAGAAGAATTAAGATTTAATAAATCTTAGTTTTGACATTATCTACAAAAGAAGCACCGGCTAACTCCGTGCCAGCAGCCGCGGTAATACGGAGGGTGCAAGCGTTAATCGGAATTACTGGGCGTAAAGAGCACGTAGGTGGTAAGTTAAGTCAGATGTGAAAGCCCTGGGCTTAACCTAGGAATGGCATTTGAAACTGATTTGCTAGAGTATCGTAGAGGGAGATAGAATTTCGGGTGTAGCGGTGAAATGCGTAGATATCCGGAGGAATACCAGTGGCGAAGGCGATCTCCTGGACGAATACTGACGCTGAGGTGCGAAAGCATGGGGAGCAAACAGGATTAGATACCCTGGTAGTCCACGCTGTAAACGATGTCGATTTGGAGGTTGCGGATAAAAACTGTAGCTTCCGTAGCTAACGCGTTAAATCGACCGCCTGGGGAGTACGACCGCAAGGTTAAAACTCAAATGAATTGACGGGGGCCCGCACAAGCGGTGGAGCATGTGGTTTAATTCGATGCAACGCGAAAAACCTTACCTGGTCTTGACATCCACAGAATTTAGTAGAGATATTAAAGTGCCTTTGGGAACTGTGAGACAGGTGCTGCATGGCTGTCGTCAGCTCGTGTTGTGAAATGTTGGGTTAAGTCCCGCAACGAGCGTAACCCTTATTCTTTGTTGCCAGCGCATAAAGGCGGGAACTCAAAGGAGACTGCCGGTGATAAACCGGAGGAAGGTGGGGATGACGTCAAGTCATCATGGCCCTTAAGACCAGGGCTACACACGTGCTACAATGGCGTTTACAAAGAGAAGCAACCTCGCGAGAGCAAGCTGACCTCATAAAATTCGTCGTAGTTCGGACTGGAGTCTGCAACTCGACTCCACGAAGTCGGAATCGCTAGTAATCGTGGATCAGCATGCCACGGTGAATACGTTCTCGGGCCTTGTACACACCGCCCGTCACACCATGGGAGTGGGTTGCAAAAGAAGTGAGTAGCTTAACCTTTAGTTAAAGGAGGGCGCTTACCACTTTGTGATTCATGACTGGGGTGAAGTCGTAACAAGGTAACCGTAGGGGAACCTGTGGTTGGATCACCTCCTTAAAATTAATAAATTTTCTGTATAGTGCACACTTAAATAATATCTCAGGCCTGTAGCTCAGCAGGTAAGAGCGCACCCCTGATAAGGGTGAGGTCGGTGGTTCAAATCCACTCAGGCCTACCAAAGGCCTGAATAGTTGATAATGATGGGGGCTATAGCTCAGTTGGTAGAGCGCCTGCTTTGCACGCAGGGGGTCAGCGGTTCAAATCCGCTTAGCTCCACCATTATGATATGAAGTAATCTTTAAAAAGATATTAATGTTCTTTAAAAACTAGAAAATTAGATTAAATAGAAGAAGTGTAAATTACTAAAAAACACTTGCGGGTTGTAAGGTTAAGCAATTAAGCGTATATAGTGAATGCCTTGGCAGTCAGAGACGATGAAGGACGTGCTAATCTGCGAGAAGCACTGATAAGCTGATAGAAGCGTCTGAATCAGTGATTTCCGAATGGGGAAACCCGATGTAAAATACTACATCATTGTCAGGTGAACACATATCTTGACAAAGTAAACCGAGGGAAATGAAACATCTGAGTACCTCGAGGAAAAGAAATCAACCGAGATTCCCTAAGTAGTGGCGAGCGAAAAGGGAACAGCCCAGAACTAAAATTAGTTTGTAATAATTAGTAGAACGATTTGGAAAAATCGACGATACAGGGTGATAGTCCCGTATATAAAAATATAAACTATTAGTTCAAGGAGTAAGGCGGGACACGTGGTATCTTGTCTGAAGAAGGGGGGCCCATCCTCCAAGGCTAAATACTCCTGACTGACCGATAGTGAACTAGTACCGTGAGGGAAAGGTGAAAAGAACCCCGGTTAGGGGAGTGAAATAGATCCTGAAACTATATACGTACAAGCAGTAGGAGTCTGTTTTTATCATCAAACAGATGACTGCGTACCTTTTGTATAATGGGTCAGCGACTTGTATTCTGTAGCAAGGTTAACTGTATAAGGGAGCCATAGGGAAACCGAGTCTTAATTGGGCGTTAAGTTGCAGGATACAGACCCGAAACCCGGTGAGCTAGCCATGGGCAGGTTGAAGGTTAGGTAATACTAGCTGGAGGACCGAACCGACTGATGTTGAAAAATCAGCGGATGACCTGTGGCTAGGGGTGAAAGGCCAATCAAACCGGGAGATAGCTGGTTCTCCCCGAAAGCTATTTAGGTAGCGCCTTATGAATTCATCAGCGGGGGTAGAGCTCTGTTTCGGCAAAGGTGCTATCCTAGCTTACTAAGTCGATGCAAACTACGAATACTGCTGAATGTTATCATAGGAGACACACGGCGGGTGCTAAGGTTCGTCGTGGAAAGGGAAACAACCCAGACCGCCAGCTAAGGTCCCTAAGTCATAGTTAAGTGGGAAACGATGTGGGGAGGCATAGACAGCCAGGATGTTGGCTTAGAAGCAGCCATCATTTAAAGAATGCGTAATAGCTCACTGGCCGAGTTTGCCTGCGCGGAAGATTTAACGGGGCTAAATTATGCACCGAAGCTGCGGCAGCAATTGAAGTTGCTGGGTAGGGGAGCGTTCCGTAAGCCATAGAAGGTAAGCTGAGAAGCTTACTGGAGGTATCGGAAGTGCGAATGCTGACATAAGTAACGATAAGATAGGTGAAAAACCTATCCGCCGAAAGACCAAGGGTTCCTGTCCAACGTTAATCGGGGCAGGGTAAGTCGGCTCCTAAGGTGAGGCTGAAAAGCGTAGCTGATGGGAAACAGGTTAATATTCTTGTACTATATATTACTGCGATGGGGGGACGAAGGAGGTTAGGTCAGCCTGAGATCGGTAGTTTAGGTTTAAACGTGAAGGTGGGTGATTTAGGAAAATCCGGATCACTATTAACACTGAGACGTGATGACGAATTGCGAAAGTAATGAAGTGATTGATACCACACTTTCAAGAAAAGCCTCTAAGCTAAAGGTAATATATAACCGTACCCGAAACCGACACAGGTGGTCAGGTAGAGAATACTAAGGCGTTTGAGAGAACCCGGGTGAAGGAACTAGGCAAAATAGTGCCGTAACTTTGGGAGAAGGCACACTGACGCATAGTGATATCCTTGCGGATGAAGCTAAGGTCAGTCTAAGATAACAGCTGGCTGCAACTGTTTATTAAAAACACAGCACTGTGCAAACACGTAAGTGGACGTATACGGTGTGACGCCTGCCCGGTGCCGGAAGGTTAAAAGAAGGAGTCAAAGGTAACTTAAAGCTCTGGACTGAAGCCCCGGTAAACGGCGGCCGTAACTATAACGGTCCTAAGGTAGCGAAATTCCTTGTCGGGTAAGTTCCGACCTGCACGAATGGCGTAATGATGGCCAGACTGTCTCCACCTGGGACTCAGTGAAATTGAATTTGCTGTGAAGATGCAGTGTACCCGCGGCAAGACGGAAAGACCCCGTGAACCTTTACTGTAACCTGATATTGAATATTGAGTATTAATGTGCAGAATAGGTGGGAAGCATTGAAATGTAGACGCCAGTTTACATGGAGCTACCGTTGAGATACCACCCTTTAATGCTAAATATTCTAACTGAGTTCCGTTATCCGGAACCAGGACAGTGTCTGGTGGGCAGTTTGACTGGGGCGGTCTCCTCCTAAAGAGTAACGGAGGAGTACAAAGGTCAGCTAATCACGGTCAGATATCGTGAGGTTAGTACAAAGGCAGAAGCTGGCTTGACTGCGAGCGTGACAGCGCGAGCAGGTGCGAAAGCAGGTCTTAGTGATCCGGTGGTTCCGTATGGAAGGGCCATCGCTCAACGGATAAAAGGTACTCCGGGGATAACAGGCTAATACCGCCCAAGAGTTCATATCGACGGCGGTGTTTGGCACCTCGATGTCGGCTCATCACATCCTGGGGCTGAAGCAGGTCCCAAGGGTATGGCTGTTCGCCATTTAAAGTGGTACGCGAGCTGGGTTTAGAACGTCGTGAGACAGTTCGGTCCCTATCTGCCGTGGGCGTTGGAAGATTGAGAGGGGCTGCTCCTAGTACGAGAGGACCGGAGTGGACGCATCACTGGTGTTCGGGTTGTCACGCCAGTGGCATTGTCCGGTAGCTAAATGCGGAAGGGATAAGCGCTGAGAGCATATAAGTGCGAAACCCGCCTCAAGATGAGTCTTCCGTGAATTTGAGAAAATTTCTGAAGGGACGTTGGAGATGACGACGTAGATAGGCTGGATGTGTAAGCATAGTAATATGTTGAGCTAACCAGTACTAATGACCCGAAAGGCTTAACCTTGCAACACCGGAAGTGTTTTTATCTTCTTTATTGATCTTATTTCTTAGAAAGATGCCAGATAACTTTAGCGCGGTGGAACCACCTGATACCATTCCGAACTCAGAAGTGAAACGCTGCAGCACCAAGGGTAGTGCGGTAATTAACTGTGCGAGAGCAGGTCGTTATCTGGCAGAATAAAATTAATTAAATGGTACCGGTAGTTCAGTTGGGTAGAATACCGGCCTGTCACGCCGGGGTCGTGGGTTCGAGTCCCGTCCGTACCGTCATAAAATGAGAGCTAGCTTGAAAAATTTGTTGATTTTGGAAAATGATAAAATCATCAAGTATGCATGTTATATCACATGATGATAATAACCTTGATCGTGAAAATGAGGATTTTGCGCGGCTTGGCGTGCTAGTTCATTACATCTTTCATTTTCTAAGTGACCTGAATGACTTTTGACCCAATTCCATTGAATATGATGATATCTTGATCTTTTAATAAGACGTTGCCATAATTCTACATTTTTGACCGGATTTTTTTTTTTGTATTCCAAGAATTTTTTTTCCAATGATATATCCAAGATTGAATCCCTAAACGTACATATTGGCTATCTGTACTTAAAGATACATAACATGGTTGATTTAATGCTTCTAACGCAATGATTACTGCCATCAATTCCATGCGATTATTAGTTGTCAAATGAAAACCAGCAGTTAATGATTTTTCATAATTTTTATAGCGCAATATTGCAGCATAACCTCCTGGACCTGGATTACCTAAACAGGAGCCATCTGTAAAAATTTCTACCTTTTTAAGCATTGTAGGTGTCTCTAAATTTATGAATACAAAAATCACACGACAAATTGTTTTAGATATTGAAACTAGTGGTATTAATAAACAAGGTTATCCTTATGAAGGACATCGTATTATAGAAATTGGTGCTTTAGAAATTTTACAACGTTCCCTAACGGGTAATAATTTTCATGTTTATCTTAATCCTAACAGATCAATAGATCAAGAAGCTTTGATTATTCATGGTATAACAGAGGAATTTTTATTAGATAAACCTACCTTTAACCAAATTTTTCAAGATTTTATTAATTATATTTCTGGAACAGAACTGATTATTCACAATGCTTCATTTGATATTAGTTTTTTAAATCATGAATTAAATTTATTAGATCTTAATATTCCCCCTATTGAATCAATTTGTAAGATTACCGATACTTTATTACTAGCAAGAAAAATATTTCCAGCAAAGCGAAATAGTCTAGATAGACTCTGTACACGTTATAAAATTGATAATAGCAAAAGAAAATTACATGGTGCACTATTAGATGCTAAAATTTTAGCGGAAGTTTATTTAGCTATGACAGGTGGGCAATCATCATTAGATTTGTCAATTGAAGAAAAATCCGTAGTAAAAAATGTTACTCAAAAAACTAAATCTCTCAAGGTTATTAAAGCTAATAAAGAAGAACTCAGAGCTCATCAGCTATATTTAGAACTTTTAATAAATAAAAATGGCTATTGTCTCTGGAATAATTAAAATTAAATAATTCATATATAATAATCGTACTATTTTAATATTTTTATTAAGAGTTATTATGCATACTAAATATATAGTGACTTGGGATATGTTACATATTCATGCTAGGAAATTGGTACAACAACTTTTACCTGCCAAGCAATGGCAAGGAATTATTGCCGTAAGTCGTGGAGGATTAGTTCCCGCTTCATTATTGGCACGGGAGTTAGATATCAGATATGTAGATACTATATGTATATCCAGTTATAATCATGATATGCAAGGTGATCTTCAATTACTAAAATCTACGGATTATAATGATGGCCAAGGTTATCTTATTGTAGATGATCTAGTAGATACTGGTATTACGATACGAACAATTCGTAATATATATCCTAAAGCATATTTTGTAACAATCTTTGCAAAACCTGCAGGACAGTCTCTAATAGATAAATATGTTATAAATATTCCACAAAATACCTGGATAGAACAACCATGGGATATGGGAATAGTATATATTCCACCACTAGCTATTAACCAGTAATTCAAAATTGTTATTTTTACAATATTTTATAAATTTTTACTACACTTATCCAACTATATAAAATATAATTAATATATGAAGAGTTATGATAATCAAAATATTTGATTTTCTAGTTTATAGCCCCTCTTGAAAAACTAGTAAAGATCCTTACTTATAAAATAAGGATTTATTTCGTTGTTTTATGATACAGAGGTATCGTATCAATCTATGTATTATTAGGGAGGTTCTATGGTTTATCGTTCTTTTTCAGTTATCCCCGGTATTACTGATAATATTTTTTCGGATCGTTTTGATCGTATAGATAAATTATTTAGTCGTTTAACGGGAGATGCCCCACTTTCAGACTTTCCTTCTTATAATTTATTTAAGACTAATGAAAATCATTACCATCTTATAGTTAGTGTTCCTGGATATAAAGAAAAAGAATTAGATATTTCATTACAAAATGGACAGTTGACTATTAGTGGTAAACATGAAAAACAATCTTTTAAAGATCAAAATCATGTTAAATGGTTACATCAAGGTATTTCTGGTGATGAATTTTCTCTAAGTTTTAATCTTCATAATCGTGTAAAAGTACATAGTGCCAATTTAGAAAATGGTTTATTAAAACTTCAACTGAAATATGAAATTCCTGAGGAAGAAAAACCACAAAAAATAAGTATAGGAAAAATGGATGAGAAAAATTCTGTTATAGAACATAAACGATAATAGTTTTTATTAACTCGAATTTGATTTCGAAATATAACCCCAGATTCATGGGGTTATATTTTTATAGATTTTAATAAACTATTAACACTATCACTTTGTATTCTCTGATACAATTTATCGAAATTTGTAATCTGATGACCCAGTAATGGTTGAGCTTTAGAATTCCATTCTAATTTCTGATTGAGAAAAATTTCAACACGTTCACTTAATGTTGGTACAACTGGTTTTAAATATATCATCAACACACGAAATAAATTTATTCCCATAGTACAGATTTCTTGTAAATCTGTATAATGTTGGGGATTTCTTGCGACTATCCATGGTTTCTGTTCGTTAATATAACGATTGGCTATATCTGCTAGTGCCATAATCTTACGAATTGCAATTCTAAAATCCCGTTGATAAAAAGTTTCACCAATTTTATCCGCTGATTTTATAAAAAGTTCATATAAATTTGGATCTTTTAATCGAAAGGCTAAATATCCTCCAAAGATTTTATTTATAAAACTAGCGGTTCGTGATCCTAAATTAACTACTTTATTAACAATATCGGCATTAACACGTTGAGCAAAATCTTGCAAATTAAGATCTATATCTTCAATATTTGAGGAAAGTTTACTAGCGTAATAGTAGCGTAAACTATCAGCATCTAAGTACTTTAACCATGTACTTGCCTTAATAAAATTTCCCCTAGATTTTGACATTTTGTTACCATTAACTTTTAAATAACCATGAATAAATAAATGGTTAGGTTTGCGAAAATCACTTGCTTCTAGAACTGCAGGCCAAAATATACTATGAAAATAAATAATATCTTTACCAATAAAATGACAGAGTTCTACCTGAGAATCCTTATTCCAAAAATCTTCGAAACATATATCATTTCTTTTATTACATAAATTTTTAAAACTACTAATATAACCAATAGGAGCATCTAACCAAACATAAAAATATTTGTTTTTAGTGCCAGGAATTTTAAAACCAAAGTATGGTGCATCTCGTGAGATATTCCAGGGTTGTAGACCAATTTTAAACCATTCTTGTAATTTATTAGCTACTGATTCTGGTAACGAACCTGAATATATCCATTTTTTTAACATATTAGTGAATAATGGTAAGTCAAAAAATAACTGTTCTGAATTCCGCCAAATAGGTGTAACACCAGTGATTACAGATTTAGCATTAATTAAATCAATCGGACTATAAATTGAACCACAAATTTCGCAATTATCTCCATATTGATCTATTGAGTTGCATATTGGACAATTTCCAGTAACAAAACGATCTGGTAAAAACATTCTTTTTTTGGGATCATAAAGTTGATTAATAATCTTTTTCTTTATGAACCCTTTTTTTTCAAGTAGATTATAGATTAAAATAGAAAATTGATAATTTTCTTTACTATGGGTTGAATAATAATTGTCATAACTAATATTGAATCCGGCAAAATCTTTTTGGTGTTCTATGCCTATTAAATTAATCATCTCCTCAGGTTCTATACCTTGATGCTGTGCTTTTAACATAATAGCAGTACCATGAGCGTCATCAGCACAAATAAAAAAAACCTGATGACCTCTCATCCGTTGGTAACGAACCCATATATCTGCTTGAATATGTTCCAAAAGATGTCCAACATGTATTGAACCATTAGCATAGGGTAATGCACATGTTATCAAAAATCTTTTTGTCATAAGTTTTGTTAATTATTTACTATTATTACGTATGTTACGTATTAGTAATGCATAATCAAGTTTAATATTTATAGAAATAGGTATCCACACTATATGTCCATTTCCTAGTGCAATGTTAATGGATTTAGCATTATCATTTTCCATACTATTCAATATTAAAGTAGTATTAAAAGATGGTGTCATAATTTCTAAATGATCACCACAAGAAAATTTATTTTTAACTAATACTTGTGCTAATTCGCCACGTCGTTTACCAGTAAATTCGCCAACGAATTGCTGTTTATTAGAAAAAGAAGAACCTGAATTATAATTTTGAAGAATATCAGTAGTATGACGACGCAAAAAACCTTCAGTATAACCACGATTAGCTAATCCATTAAGCATTTCCGATAAATAATAGTTAAATGGTTTTCCTGATATTGCATCATCAATTGCATAACGATAAATCTGTGCGGTGCGGGCACAATAGTAATAAGATTTAGTGCGTCCTTCAATTTTAAGAGAATGGACACCAATTTTTATTAAACGTTCTACATGTCTTACAGCTTTTAAATCTTTAGAATTAAAGATATAAGTACCATGATCATCTTCAAAAGCAGTCATTTCTTTTATCTCACTATTATTTAGAGATCTTGGTGAAATATTTTTAATAGTAAAAACTTTATTATTATGAGATGAAAATTCGTCTTGGAGATTTTTAGTTTCTTCTTTAATTTGATATTTCCATCTACATAGATTAGTACATGTTCCCTGATTGGAATCTCTATGATTAATATAATTAGATAATAAACATCTTCCCGAATAAGCCATACATATTGCACCATGTACAAATACTTCTAATTCCATTTCAGGAACCCGCTGACGAATTTCTTCAATTTCCTCTAATGAGAGCTCTCTTGATAAAATAACACGATTTAATCCAATATTATGCCAAAATTTTACGGTTGCCCAATTTACAGCGTTAGCCTGTACTGATAAATGTATAGGCATCTGAGGAAAATTTTCTCTTACTAACATAATTAGACCAGGATCAGAAATAATTAACGCATCTGGTCCAAGATGAATAACCGGTTTTAAATCCGGAATAAATGTTTTTAACTTTGAATTATGCGGAGTAATATTCACAACTAAGTAAAATTTTTTTTTTATAGCATGAGTTTCCTTAATACCGATTGATAAATTTTCATGATTAAATTCATTATTACGTACTCGCAAACTATATCTAGGCGATCCTCCATAGACTGCATCTGCACCGTAAGCTAGAGAATAACGCATGTTTTTTAATGTACCAGCTGGAGAAAGTAATTCGGATTTTAACATCATTATACTCATATTTGTCCGTAAGGACAGTTATCATTAATCTTATATTTTGTACACTAGTAGTTAGTGTATACTAGGCAGAATAAAAAATCTATATAATACTTTAAACCATTTAATGGTTTCGATTTATGAACCAGCAAGTGATTTATCGGGAGTAATAAATAGTAATGAAATTATGTGATCGTGATATCGAAACATGGTTAAATAGTGGTAAATTGATCATTGATCCTCGACCTCCATTGAAAAGAATCAATGGAGCTACTGTAGATATTCGTCTAGGAAATAAATTTCGTACCTTTCGGGGTGATTTGGTACCTTATATTGATTTAAGCTTACCTCGGAATGAAGTACGCACTGTTATTGAAAAAGTAATGAGCAATGAGATTCATCTTTCAAAAGATGATTGTTTTTTTATTCATCCAGGAGAGTTAGCACTATCTGTTACCTGGGAATCAGTAACCATTCCTGATAATTTAATAGGGTGGCTTGATGGTCGTTCTTCATTAGCCCGATTAGGTTTAATGATACATGTAACAGCACATCGCATAGATCCTGGATGGCAGGGCTGTTTAGTGCTAGAATGTTATAATTCAGGAAAACTACCATTAGCACTCAAACCAGGAATGCTAATTGGTGCGTTGAGTTTTGAAACTCTTTCTGGTCCTGCCATTCGTCCTTATCATCGTAGAAAAAATTCTAAATATAAAAAACAGCAAGGTGTGGTTATGAGTCGGCTTGATAAAGATTAAAAATCTTAATTTTCTAAATGCTAAATAGTAAAATTTTTACCAATGGGAGATTATTTAGATCGTTGACGTAAACAATCGATTACATCATTAAAGTCTAAATTTTGTTTTTGAAGTAAAAGTAACAAGTGAAAGAATAAATCAGCGGCTTCATTTATCAATTCATGATTATTAGAGCTTAGAGCAGCAATCGCCGTTTCCACTCCTTCTTCTCCAACTTTCTGTGCTAGACGTTTGGTACCACTAACATATAATTGTGCTATATAAGAAGATTTTGGATCGGCATTTTGACGGTGTTTAATAATTTTTTCAAGATTATAAATAAATGTCCAGTTCTGATTATAAAGATCAAAACAGCTAGATTTACCTAAATGACAAGTTGAACCTTGTGGTTTTACCAGAATTAACAATGCGTCATTATCACAATCTGGAATAATATTGATTACCTGTAAATAATTTCCGGAAGTTTCACCCTTAGTCCATAAACGTTTCTTAGTTCTTGATTGAAAAGTAGCTTTTCCTATTTTGATAGTTTGTTCAAGAGCATGCTGATTCATGTAAGCATGCATTAATACTTCACCTGAAATAGCATGTTGGATAATAGCTGGTATCATATTCTCAGTTTTAATCCAATCAAGATTATCTAAAGACTTAATCATTAACACTTACGGATCTCCACATTTCTTGCATATAGAAATTTTTTTAATTCAGTAATATTGATAATATTTTTATGAAATACCGAAGCTGCTAACGCACCATCTACTCTAGCAATTTTAAAAACTTCTAGAAAGTGTCTCATAGTTCCAGCCCCGCCCGAAGCAATTAATGGAATATGACAGATTTTACGTACCTCTTGGAGATGTAAGAGATCATACCCATTACCTATGCCATCTTGATTCATCATATTCAAAACAATTTCTCCGGCTCCTAATTTCTGGACTTGTTTTACCCAGGATAAAGTTTCCCAATTAGTTACACGAGTATGTTTAATATCTCCAGTATATTGTTTAACATAATATTTGTTATGTTCAATATCATGCCAAGTATCAATCCCAACAACAATACATTGTACTCCAAAACGTTCTGCTAAATTAGTAATGAGCCATGGTTTAGATAATGCTGGAGAATTAATTGAAATTTTATCTGCACCATGATCTAATATTTGTGCGGCGCATTCAACTGAGTTGATACCTCCTGCTACACAAAAAGGTATATCGATTACTTTGGCTACTTGTGAAATCCAGTTTATATCAACTGTATAACCATGTGATGAAGCTGTTATATCATAAAATACTATTTCATCTGCACCTGATTCAACATATAATTGAGCTAAGGGTACAATATCTCCAATAATAATATGATTACGAAACTGTATTCCTTTTACTACCTTGCCATGATGAACATCAAGACATGGAATAATTCTCTTAGCTAACATGACAATGACATGGCCTCATAAAGTGTAAAATTACCTTCCAGAAGAGCCCGACCTATAATGATATCTTGAATACCAAAATTCTGTAAAGATAGTACATCCTGTAAAGAACCGATTCCTCCAGAAGCTTGAAAATAAATAGTTGGATAATTTTTTATAATTGACTGATACAATGTGAGATTCGCACCCATTAATGTACCGTCACAGGAGATATCAGTACAAAGAACATGCCTTAAACCAAATGGAATAAATGAATCGATAATTTCTTCTAATGTAATCTCAGTATTAATAAACCATCCTTGAATAGCAACAATTTTACGTTGAGAATCATTAGAAATGCGAAGATCTAATGCCAAAACAATCTTTTCTCCTCCATATTTATTAAACCATTTTTGAACTTTTTTAGGTTGCAAAATAGCTTGAGATCCGATGACAACACTACTTGCACCAGCTTTTAGTAATAGTTCAATATCATCAGAATTACGAATTCCTCCACCAACTTGTACAGGAATCTTAATCTGTGCAAGTAATTTTTTTAATAAATCAATTTGGCGTTGACATGGATTTTTAGCTCCATTTAAATCAACTAAATGTAATCTTTGGGCTCCTTGTTGCTGGTAATCTAATAAACGATAATGAGGATTAATATCATAATAGATTGGCTTAGAATAATTACCTTGGTATAAACGTACTACTTTGCCATCTAATAAATCTAAAGCTGGAATAATCATTAGGTTACATCTCAATAAAATTTTTGAGGAGTTGTGCTCCTACATAACCAGATCGTTCTGGATGAAATTGAACCCCAAAAAAATTTTCCTTTTGGATTGCTGCTGAAAATATTTCACCATAGTAACATGTTGCGATGGTAAAGTCATTTAGTGGCATAGCATAGCTATGAACAAAATAAAAATATGCATTATTTTCAATATTTTTAAACAACTGATTTTTTTCATTTATAGATACCATATTCCAACCCATGTGGGGTATAGGATTATCATTATTAACTAATTTTTTTACTTGATGTAATATTATACCAATTGTAGTTACTCCTCCATTTTCATCACTTTGAATTCCCATTATTTGCATTCCTAAGCATATACCTAGTATAGGTCTGGTGTAATTTTTTAGTAGCTCTACTATTTGATATTTTTTCAGTTGGTTCATAGCAGCTTGAGCAGTTCCAACACCAGGTAAAACCAATTTATCCGCATTCTTAATGATATTTATTTCTTTACTGATACTTGGTCGATAACCTAATCTTTTTAGAGCCCATTTTATAGAATAAATATTTGCACAACCGGTATCCAAAATTACATATTTCATTATAATATTCCTTTTGAGCTCGGAAGAAACGTTCCCTCTATTTTAATAGCTTGACCTATCGTACGACCAAAAGCCTTAAATAAACTTTCAGCCCTATGATGATCATTTTTACCAGTAGTTTTTAGGTGCAAAGTACATGCCATAGAATTAGATATTGATCTAAAAAAATGCTCTATCATCTCAGTACTTAAGTCACCAACTTGTTGATGTTTAAATTTTGCCTTATATTCAAGATGAGGCCGTCCTGAAAGATCTATTACACAACGCGCCAGACATTCATCCATAGGAAGAACAAAACCAAAACGTCTAATACCCTTCTTGTTTCCTATAGCATTGCGCAATGCGTAGCCCATAGCTAAAGCTGTATCTTCTACAGTGTGATGATCATCAATATAAATATCACCTTTAACTAAGATAGAAATCTTTAAAGTGCCGTGAATGGCAATCTGTTCCAACATATGATCAAAGAAACCTATACCGGTATTAATATTATTATCATCTTCACGATCTAACCACACTTTAACATTAATATTGGTTTCTTTAGTATTGCGAATTACTTCTCCATAACGATCTGGTTGAGTTAATTGTTTGCTAATTGATAACCAATTCATTTTATTTCTGCAGTAAAGTAAACCTTTTAATCCCATATTTTTCGCAAGTTCCATATCGGTTATCCGATCACCAATAACATAGCTGCATGATTTATCAAGCAAGTTATCTTCTATATATTGCTTTACCATTTGGGTTTTTGGTTTTCGGCACTCACAATGATCTGCTGGATAGTGGGGACAAATTAAAACTTTTTGAAAATTAATTCCCTGTGAAGCAAAAATTTTCATCATAAAATTATGCGGGTCCTGAAATGCCCTTTGGGGAAAATTGCTGGTACCTAACCCGTCTTGATTAGTTACCATAATTAATTGATAACCTGCATGTTGCAACATTAATAATGCCGAAATTACCCCGGGTTCAAATGAAAGTTTAGTTATACTATCAACTTGAAAATCCTTATAAGGTTCTGTAATTAACGTTCCATCACGATCGACAAATAATACTTTATACTTCATAAAAACCTATTAATTTCTCTTAAGATTTAAATTTTGTAGTGCAGTAATTACGAGTACACATTCCTTTCGAGTACCTATGGTAATTCGTAAACAATCTACAAGCCCTTTATGGTCACTTTGATCTCTTAAAATGATACCTTTCTTACTAAGATGATCAAAAACTCTTGGCGCATTATGAAATCTTACTAACAAATAATTAGCTTCGCTATCAAATACCTTATCAACACATGAGCAATTATCTAGTGCTTGAATTAGCCAATTTCGGTTGTTAATAATTTTTTTGACATTATTACGCATTTTAGTAATTCCAAATTCGCTTAATGCTTGAGTGGCAATATCAGCAACGGGGATAGAAAGTGGATAGGGAGCGATCACTTTCAACAAAAGATTTATAATATCTTGATCAGCTAGAGCAAATCCACAGCGGATACCAGCTAGTGCAAAAGCTTTTGATAACGTACGTAATATTACTAAATTAGGATAATCATGGATCCATGTTGTGATACTAGCATGAGGACAAAACTCAATATATGATTCATCAATAATAACTAATGCTTTTTGTTCCATGGTCATTTTAAGTAAAGTACGAATATCTTCAATATTTAATAAATTTCCTGTAGGATTATTGGGATTACAAAGATAAATCAATTTAAATTTATTTAATTGCTGTTCAATCGCTGCTAAATTTATTTGCCATCCTTTTAGTGGATTAATCTGAATAGATTCTACCCCACAACTTTCGGCACTGACAGCATACATACCATAAGTAGGTGGAGAGAATAATACTGTATCTACACTAGGTTCACAAAAAGTACGAATGAGAAGTTCAATTGCTTCATCCGCTCCCCGGCTAACTAATATTTGGTTAGATGAGAGCTTAGCATAATTTGAATAACGTTCAATAACTTCTTTAGGTTGACTTTCTGGATATCTATTAAAGGTTTTTAATGATAAATTAAATTTTGTAGGGAATGGAGATTCATTAGCATTTAGCCAAATATCCCCGTTACCACCAATTTTACGTGCCGAATTATATGGTTTAAGGGTACGAATTTTTAATCTAGCTAGTTCTCTAATTGTATGTTTCATAACGTTTCCTTAATGGCATGAACCCGTTGAGATACCGCATTTTTATGTGCTATTAAATTTTCTGCTGAAGCCATAGTTTCAACGGTTGTTGCAATATGCATCAGTCCATGTGTGGTTAATTCTTGAACTGTTATTCTTTTTTGAAAATCTAGAACACTAAGACTAGAATATGTAGATGTATAACCATATGTAGGAAGTACATGATTAGTTCCAGATGCATAATCTCCAGCAGATTCGGGTGACCAATCACCTAAAAATACTGAACCAGCATTTACAATATGATCTAAAAGTTTTCGAGCATTGCGAGTTTGAATCATTAGATGTTCCGGAGCATATTGATTACTAATTTCGATACATTGGCGTAAATTTGTAGTAAGAATTAAACGACTGCTTTTGAGCGAATTTCTAGCAATTGTTGCTCTTGGTAAATTATTTAATTGTGTGATTAATGATTTCACTACTATTTCAGCTAAAGTGCGATCTGGTGTCAAAAGAATAGATTGTGATTCAGGACCATGTTCAGCCTGTGAAAGGAGATCCGAAGCAATAAATTGTGGATTTGCACCAGCATCTGCAATGATCAGTACTTCAGAAGGTCCCGCTGGAATATCAATAGCAACACCATACTGTCTAACTTGATTTTTAGCTTCTGTAACCCATACATTACCTGGACCAAAAATTTTATCAACTTTTGGTATAGTTTCAGTACCAAATGACAATGCTGCAATAGCTTGAGCTCCTCCTATTTGAAAAATTTCTTTTATACCGCATAGCTGTGCTGCATATAAAATTTCAGAGCCAATTGGTGGTGGAGAACAAAGTACTATACGTTGACAACCGGCAATTTTCGCTGGAATGGCTAGCATTAAAACTGTAGACAATAAAGGTGCTGAACCCCCTGGAACATAAAGTCCAACAGATGCAATCGGTCGCGTAATTTGCTGACAACGAACTCCAGGTTGAGTTTCAATATCTATATCAACTAATTTTTGTGCTTCATGAAAAGTAGTGATATTATTTGCTGCTCGGATAATAGCTTCTTTTAAATTTTGACTAAGATTATTTTGAGCATCTGCAATTTTTTCATAAATAATATCTAATGTCTCAGATTTAATATCTTCTAAGGTGAGATTATATTCATACAGAGCATCATCCCCATATTTTTTAACTTTTTTTATTATTTCGCATACGGTTTTCTTGATAGCATTAGAAATCTTGATTGCAGGTCGCTGTAGCAACCAATTTTTTCGTTGGTCGTTACAAGTTTTCCAATTAATAATTTCGGTAAAATCATACATAAGATTACTCCATCATCTTCTCAATAGGTAGAACTAATATAGAACTCGCACCTATGGCTTTAAGTTTTTCCATAGTTTCCCAGAATAGAGTTTCTCTACTGACCATATGCATCGCAAATCTATTTTTTGCTCCAGCTAAAGGTAATACAGTTGGTCGTTCAGTTCCAGGTAATAGAGCGACTACTTCTTCCAGTCTTTCTCCAGAAACATGTAGCATAATATATTTAGATTCACGAGCTTTAATTACACCCTGGATTCTGGTTATTAGTCTATCTATAAGTATTTTTTTAGGTATTGATATTTCTCCGTCACGTTGAATAATGCAAGCTTGAGATCGATAAATAACTTCGACCTCTCGCAAACCATTAGCTTCTAAAGTAGCACCGGTAGATACTAAGTCACAAACTGCGTCGGCTAATCCAGCTCGTGGAGCTACTTCAACAGAACCATTAAATAAACATGCTTTAAAATGAATCTTGTATTGATCCAAATATTTTTTTAATAGATTAGGATAAGAAGTTGCAATTCTAGCATTTTGTAAACACTGTGGACCCTGATATTCCTCATAAATTGGTATTGCAAGTACTAACTTACAGCATCCAAAATCTAGACGATATAACATTCCATAGCGGGGATATTCTCCTTGAGAATAACGAGTTAATAGTGCTTCTTCTAAAACATTTTCTCCAATAATACCTAAATCTACCACACCATCCATAACTAATTCTGGAATATCATCATCCCGAACTCTAAGAATATCAATTGGCATATTCTCAGCAAAAGCAATTAAGCATTGCTGTTGCAAATTAATTCTAATCCCACAGCGAGTCAGAAGTTCATAAGAATCATTACTTAAACGACCGGATTTTTGCATTGCGATGCGTAAACGAGCGTTATCTCGCATGATTTTATCTCCTTTCTAATATTTTTAGAAAAGAACCCATGAAATAATCTTCATGATGCTATGAGGTGAGCTAGATTTGAATCTATTGATAGAAAATATAACAATTTTAAAAAGAAGAATCTAAATTCTAATTAGATTAGATAGATCATTAATAACTAGATAGTGATGATGATTAAATTGCATGCGCATTATAGATTTTATCATTTATTGTAAAATCTAAATCAGAGTAACTAATCTTATATTGAGGTGCAAGATTTATTTATTAATAAATTACTTAATCCAAGATATTTTTCGTAATTGGAATTAATAAATTCTATTTACAATTAAATTGTAGATGATATTTTTATTGAATAAATTAGTTAGCAAAAATAATGAATGATATAATTATTGCACAAAGTTGAAAGTGATAGGATTCATAACATTATGATGAAACGGATGATTCTTTTTTTGCTAACTAATTTAAGTATAATGTTAGTATTTTGGATTATTCTAAGTCTAACTGGTATTCAAAAGAAAAATTTAGCGAGCATTTTAATCACAGCTAGCTCATTAGGTTTTGGTGGAGCATGGATGTCACTTTTACTATCTAAAATGATAGCCCTACGTAGTGTCGGTGGTAAGATAATTAATCATCCTATAAATACTACGGAACATTGGCTTTTAAAAACTGTTGGTGAACAGGCATATAAGGTTGGTATCAAGATGCCACAGGTAGCAATCTACCAGGCTGCAAATATAAACGCTTTTGCTACGGGGGCACATCGTAATGCTGCCTTAATTGCGGTATCAACCGGATTACTTAATAAGATGAAACCTGATGAAATCGAGGCGGTATTGGCTCATGAATTGTCTCATATTGCTAATGGTGATATGGTTACTATTAGTTTGCTTCAGGGAGTATTAAATACTTTTGTTATTTTTATTTCTCGAGGAATCGCTCAATTGTTTTCAGTATTAATATCATTTAATAGTAAACAAGGCAAAATGCAAATTTTTAATGCTACTATTTATAATATGATTTCATCGACATTGGAAATGATCTTGGGATTACTAGCGAGTATAATTGCCCTAGGTTTTTCCCGCCAGCGGGAATTTTATGCAGATGCCGGTTCGGCACAAATAGTGGGAATTGAAAAAATGATTGCGGCTTTAAAAAGATTACAACAAACTATTGTTGAACCACAGGAACCTAACAATATTATAAAATTTTGTATTAATGGTCGTAACAAAAAATTCAGATCTTCAATTAATGAAATTTTTAGGTCACATCCTACTTTAGAAAAGCGTATTGAAGCTCTACGTTTAAAGCAATATCTAAAATAACCTATGAGATGATAATAAACTCGATACTAATTAAATATTATAAAATAATGGTATTTTAAATAATTAATCAATAAATGATACTTATGCGAATCTTAGCTATTGATACCTCCACAGAATTATGTTCAGTAGCCTTATTAGATGATAAGGAAGTTTACTCTGTTTATGAATCTTATTCTCGTGAACATGCTCAAGTCATTCTACCCTTGATACAAAAGATTCTTAGCGACAGATGTCTAGAATTGCAGCAACTTGATGCAATTGCAGTTAATCGTGGTCCTGGTAGTTTTACTGGATTGCGTCTTGGAATCAGTATTGCTAAAGGAATTGGTTTGGCTACAAATTTATCTATTATTGGAATTTCTACATTAGCTATTTTAGCAGAAAAAGCCTGGAATATGTTTGGTGCTCAAAGGGTACTAGTAGTGATTGATGCGCATATGGGAGAATTCTACTGGGCAGAATATCAGCGTGTTAAAAAATCATGTTGGAATGGAGAAAATACAGAACAAGTATTAAATCCACAGGATATTAAATCTAAGATTGCAAAATTAAGTGGTCATTGGTGTATAGTTAACAATGGATTAAAAATCCATCATGATTTATTTGATGGGTTTTTTAATATTATTCCAGTGAATTGTGGTATACCTATAGCACAAGATATGTTACCTCTTGCTATTGTAGCTTTAAAAGAAGGAAATGTAGTTTCAGCAGATTCTATAAAACCTTGCTATTTACGCAAAAAATTAATCTGGAAAAAATTACCTGGACGTGCTTAAAATATTTAAATTCTGCAATATTAATCATCAATTTAAATTGAATACTAGAAAAGTAAATTACATATTATAAATAATATAGCTTTTTAAAATAAATTTCTTATTATGTGATTACTTTAGAATTGATTTATATCTATTTATTGGTGATTAGTTAGTTCAGCTAAAATTTTACTAAAAAAAATGAAATTAATTGTCATGTAATTAAATTTTTGCATGATTTTTATGAATTTTAAAGATTTTATCTATTAGCATAGATATGTTACAAAGGTAGAATAGGAAGTAGTTTAAGTATTAATCTTAATAACTCAGTCAGTGATCATAAGATAATGTAACTGAATTTTCTCAGAGATTAGTTAAGATTTCTACTTAATTCGCTAATATTAATTAATGAAGATATTGTAAGGATAATTTATGAACAAAACTCAGCTTATTGACATCATTGCAGAAAAATCAGATTTATCTAAATCTCAAGCTAAAACTGCATTAGAATCTACTCTAGCTGCAATTACTGAATCACTTAAATCTGGTGATATTGTACAATTAGTAGGTTTTGGAACATTTAAAGTTCATTATCGTGCTGAAAGAATCGGACGTAATCCACAAACAGGACAACCCATAAAAATTGCAGCTACTAACGTACCAACATTTATTTCTGGTAAACTTTTAAAGGAAGCGGTTAAGCAATGAATTAGGGGCGTAATGCCCCTTTCATTTAAGAAATTTTATATTTAGTGACGAAAATGACGAAGACCAGTAAATATCATAGCAATATGGTGTTGGTTAGCCGCGGCAATTACTTCATTATCACGTATTGATCCCCCAGTTTGGATTACGCAAGTTATCCCTATTGAGGCCGCGGAATCAATGTTATCTCGGAAAGGTAAGAATGCATCAGATGCCATTACTGCTCCTTGAAGATTCCAACCTTGATCATGAGCTTTTAGGTTAGCTATTTTAGTAGAGTAGATACGACTAGTTTGTCCGGCGCCTATACCTAGGGTCATCTTATTTTTAGCATAAACAATAGCGTTAGATTTAATAAATTTGGCTACTTTCCAGCTAAAAAATGCATCAGTAAGTTCTGTAACCGTTGGCTTACGATCAGTTACTATTTTATATTTTTTTTCTTCTAACAGGCCGATGTCACGTTCTTGAACTAATATACCACCTTGAATCATTTTAAAATCTAAACTTGTAAAATTCTGTGGTTGCAAAATTTTCTGTCGACAAATCAGTAAACGTATATTTGGCTTTTGAGCAATAATCTCTACTGCTTGAGAGTTTGCTAAAGGTGCTATAATAACTTCCACAAACTGATGATGAATTATAGAAGATGAAGTTTTTTCATCTAAAGTTCGATTTAAAGCAATAACACCTCCAAAAGCAGAAGTAGGATCGGTTTTCCAAGCTCGTTCATATGCTTCTACAATAGAATTACCTAATGCTACACCACATGGATTGGCATGTTTTACGATGACACATGCAGGCGGATTAAATTCTTTGACACATTCTAATGCAGTATCAGTATCATAAATATTATTATAAGACATTGGCTTACCTTGTAATTGCACAGCAGTTGCTACAGATGCTTCATGATTTAAATTAATTTTATCTACATAAAGAGCCGCCCTTTGATGATAATTTTCACCATATCGAAGATTAGATTTTTTTATCAAAGATAATCTGATTTGTTTTGGTAATTTTATAAATTTATCAATATTATCCCCTAACTCTATTGTTCTTAGATAATTCGCAATTTGATTATCATAAATTGCGGTTAAACTAAAAGCTTTTATCGCTAATTTAAAACGAGTATCCAGTTTAATTGACTGATTATTATCAATTTCATTGATAATAGATTGATAATCACTATCATCTACAATAATTACTACTTGTTTATAATTTTTTGCGGCAGAACGGACCATAGCAGGTCCTCCGATATCGATATTTTTAATAGCCTGGTCTAATGTGTAGTTATTAGTTTCCGCTAAATCTAAAAAAGGATAAAAATTTACGACAACCATATCAATTGGTAGAATTGCATGATGCTTCATCATGTCATCATCTAAACCAGCTCTGCCTAAAATTCCTCCATGAATTTTAGGATGTAGAGTTTTTACTCTTCCGTCCATAATTTCAGGGAAATTGGTATATTCTGAAATTTCTTTAATTTTTAACCCATCATCAGTTAAATATCTGGCTGTTCCACCAGTGGCCATTAATTCAACACCTCTTTGAACAAGAGCTCTAGCAAATTCTAAGATTCCTTGTTTATTATAAACGCTAATTAGTGCTCGACGTATTGGATAATTTTGAGATATTTTAGACATATTACCTCCTAAGATTATGGATTGATTTTTATTTATTTTAAATAAAGTTTCAGTAATTACTAAGAGCAGATTTATAATCTTATTTATTAATAGGAGAAAAAGTTGCGTTGTTTAATAATAGATAATTATGATTCTTTTACCTGGAATTTAGTTGATTACGTATCACTAGTTTTTAAAATGGAACCTTTAGTAGTACGAAACGATCAATATTCTTGGAATGAGATCAAAGAACAAGGAAATATTCATTCAATTATTATCTCTCCAGGAGCAGGTTCCGTTACTAATGAAAAGAATTTTTATATATCACGTCAAGCATTGGCACAAAATGAGATACCAATTCTTGGTGTTTGTCTGGGATTTCACGGTTTAGCTTATCACTACGGTGCTAATATTATCAAAGCACCAAACCCTTGTCATGGTTTAAGGTCTACAATATATCATACTGGGCAGGATTTATTCAAAAATATTCCTACTCAATTTGAAGCCGTTCGTTATCATTCGCTGATCGTGAGTCCAATTAATTTTCCGAAGATCTTAAAAATTACTGCACGAACACAATCTGGTATTATTATGGGAATACAACATATTAAATATCCCAAATGGGGAGTTCAGTTTCATCCGGAATCAGTTCTATCTGAATATGGAAAACAGATTTTCCATAATTTTAAAAATCTTGTAGAAATGTATATTAAAAATTCGGCAGATAGAATCTGGAGCAATGATAAGATATGTTATAATAATAACAGTAAAAATTTTGTTAATTATGAAAAAAAGACTCAAAATAAACGATTTTTCTGTCAAAAAATTACCATACCATTAACACCTGAAGAGATTTTTATAAATTTGTTCTCTAGCCATGAGAACTGTTTTTGGCTTGATAGCCAATCTTTTAATAGGGAAATCTCTCGCTTTTCTTTTATGGGTTCGGTTGATGATCAAAGCCATATTTTAAAATGTTATCTGGATCAGAGTCAGAATCTTAAAAATTCGGGAGGTAACTTAGTAGCTTTTTTAGATCAAGAACTACAATCAGTAATTGTGGACTCGAATAATGAAGTTCCATTTGAATTTTGCGGTGGATATATTGGTTTTATGACTTATGAAATGAAATCAGTATTTACTAGCATCGCATCATATCAAAATAATATTCCTGATGCAATATGGATGCGCGTAGAGCAATTTATAGCATTTGATCATACTACAGGATTAATTTGGTTAGTAGCTTTAGGAAATGATAATAAAGATACCTCAGCTCAAGATTGGATAAAAAAGATGCGAAACTATCTATATAAAATTCAACCTAAAGTTACTTCATATAACTCTTTGTCTGTAAAAAAAATTATTATTGATCTCAATGCAAGTTCTCAAGAATATCTTGAATTGATTAGACGTTGTCAAGATTATATTTATGATGGAGAATCATATGAAATATGCCTTTGCAATTTATTATCTTTTGAGGCTTTTTTAGATCCCGTTAAGTTGTATCGATTTATGCGTAAGGATAATCCAGCACCCTTTGGAGCATTTATAAGAAATGGTAAGAACTGTATTTTAAGTACTTCACCAGAACAATTCTTAAAAGTTGATTCCTCAGGTACGATTTATACTAAACCTATCAAAGGTACTTCTATTCGTTCAAATAATGTATTGTTAGATTTTAAAAGCGCACAACGTCTAGCATCTTCAGAAAAAAACCGAGCTGAAAATTTGATGATTGTTGATCTGATGAGAAATGATTTACGTCAAGTATCCTTTCCAGGCAGTATATCTGTTACTAAATTAATGAATATAGAAAGCTATAAAACAGTTCATCAAATGGTGAGTACGATTGAAGGTAAGTTGTTACCAGATTGTAGTTTAATAGATATATTAAGAGTAAGCTTTCCAGGGGGATCTATTACAGGAGCCCCAAAATATCGCACGATGCAACTGATTAACTGTCTTGAGCAATCTTCACGTGGTGTATATTGTGGTAGTATTGGCTACTTAGGTTTTAATCGGATTGCTGATTTAAATATTGCCATACGAAGTTTATCTTATAATGGAAAAATAGTTAAATTTGGTGCAGGTGGAGCCATAACTTTTCTTTCCAATCCAGAAAAAGAATTTCAAGAATTCCTAATTAAAGCTGAATCCATTTTACAACCTCTTTATCATTATTTTATTAATAAAGATAGTGAACTGCGTTACCAATTGCAGGGTAAAAAATTAATATTAGAATAATTGATTATAAGTAATAGATCTCTGATTAATAATCTCAATTAGATAATTTATTGAATTTTACCTTATATACTAATACTAGTATCTAAAATACTGAAAGCTGGTGTTAGGAATTTTTCTTTAAGAGGTTTTTTAATGAAAGCAATGTTAATTATCTTTATTGGCATGATTTTAATTTCTAGTATATCGGCAACTTCCTTAGAAAAGGAAGAACATTATATTATACTTGATAAACCAGTAATTAATATCCCTAAAGTAGTAGAATTTTTTTCATTTTTATGTCCTTATTGTTATAAATTTGAGTCTATTTATCATGTCAGTAGAATAGTAAATAACGAATTGCCTAAAAATGTAAAATTAATTAGATATCACGTCTCTTTACTAGGAGGAAACTTAGGAAGAGTATTAACTCAAGCATGGAGTGTTGCCATAGCTTTAGGTGTCGAAGAGAAAATGATTACACCAATATTTGATGGCATTATGAAAACTAAAACTATACATTATCCAAATGATATACGTAAGGTATTTATTGATAAGGGTATCAATGGAAAGGATTATGATGCGGTTTGGAATAGTTTTATGGTAAAATTCTTAGTATTTAAACAGAATAAAGTCGTAGATATTATTCAACTACATGGTATTCCTAGCATCGTGGTAGATGGTAAATATCTAATAGTACAGGATTCTATGAATTCTACACCTGACTCCATATATAATTATTCACAATTCTATGCCAAGAGAGTTAAATTTCTAATTAAAAAAACTTTAAAATATTAAAGTAATATAATGAAATTTTACCTGTAGTTTAGATTTTTAACTTTGCTAGGTAGCTTTTAAGGTATGAAAATACTATCAATTTTGCCTAATAAATCCATCATTATAATAGATGGAACTTCGTATTTATATCGTGCTTATTATGCTTTACCTCTACTTATTAATAGTAAAGGTGAACCCACTGGAGCTCTATATGGTATTTTTAAGATGTTATCTAGCTTATTAAAACGATATAAACCAAGTCATATGGTAATAGTTTTTGATGTAAGAGGTAAAAATTTTCGTAATGATTTATTGCCAACATATAAGTTGAATCGTCCACCTATGCCAGAACCGCTTTTTTGTCAGATTAAGCCTATATATGAGATTTTAAGAGCTATGGGCATTTATACAATGGCTGTATCTGGATTTGAGGCAGATGATATTATTGGAACTTTATCACAACAACTAAGTAAACAAGGATACATGGTTTTAATTAGTACTCTTGATAAAGATATAGCACAGTTAGTTACATCAAATATTATGATTATTAATCAAATTAAAATTCTTGGACCTCAGGAAATTAAAGAGAAATATGGAGTTCCGCCTTATCTTATTATTGATCTCATAGCTTTGAGAGGCGATATTTCTGATAATATCCCTGGTGTTCCAGGTATAGGAGTAAAAATTGCTCAGAAACTATTACTAGAAATAGGTAATCTTAATAAAATTTTAACTCAGATTAATAAAATTAAAAATATGTCTTTTCGTAGTGCTAAGCTAATAGCAGCTAATCTCGAAAAATATCAAGATCTTGCAAGGATTTATCGAAAGATTGCTACTATCAAAACTGATATTGAAATTAAAGTGAGTTATGATGAATTAGCGCTAAAAACACCAGATATAAACCAATTATTCTTGTTATTTAAACATTATGAATTAAAACAATTCATGTCTCAATCTAATATTTTCAAATGGTAGGTAGAAAATAATGAAATTAGTAAATATACAGATTCAACTTAGATAAGTTGAATCTGTTTTTCAAGTAAAAATTTAAACACTATAGTAAAGTTCAAATTCTACTGGATGAGGTGTCATATGAACTGTTTCTATCTCTTTAGAACATAGTGCAATATAAGCATCAATAGCATCATTAGTAAATACTCCACCACGAGTTAAATATTCTCGATCATTATTTAAGGCATTAATAGCTTCTTCAAGTGAGCGGGCTACTTGAGGAATCTTATTTTCTTCTCTATCAGTTAAATCATAAAGATTTTTATCCATGGCATCACCAGGGTGAATTTTGTTAAAAATTCCATCTAATCCAGCCATTAGTAATGCCGCAAAAGCTAGATATGGATTAGCCGCCGGATCAGGAAAGCGTACTTCAATACGACGTGCCTTAGCACTATTCACCATAGGAATGCGAATAGATGCCGAACGATTGCCTACAGAATAAGCCAGCATTACTGGAGCTTCATAACCTGGAACTAAACGTTTATAAGAATTAGTAGTAGGATTAGAAATTGCATTAATTGCTTTTGCATGTTTAATTATACCCCCAATATAGAAAAGTGCATTTTCAGATAGTCCACCATATTGGTTACCAGCAAATAGGTTGGTTCCGTCTTTAGATAATGACATATGACAGTGCATACCTGAACCATTATCTCCCATAATCGGTTTTGGCATAAAAGTAGCAGTTTTACCAAATGCATATGCAGTATTATGTACTACATATTTGTAAATTTGGATTTCATCTGCTTTTTTAGTCATGGTATTGTACTTAGTAGCTACTTCATTTTGGCCTGCAGTCGCTACTTCATGGTGATGTGCTTCTACGATTAATCCCATTTGTTCCATAGTTAGACATATAGCAGATCTAAGATTTTGTGAAGAATCTACTGGAGGTACCGGAAAATATCCACCTTTCATTTTGGGTCTATGACCCTTATTCCCATTTTCATACTTTTTATTATTATTCCAACATGCTTCAATATCATCAATGGTAACGCAACAACCGGAGGCATGGCTCTCAAAACGAATATCATCAAATAAAAAAAATTCTGGTTCGGGACCAAACCAAGCCAAATCGGCAATTCCTGAGGAAAATAAAAATTTTTCGGCACGTTTGGCAATAGAACGCGGATCACGTCCATATCCTTGCATAGTATCTGGTTCAAGAATATCACAACGAATCATCAAGGTAGGTTCTTCATAAAAAGGATCAATTACAGCTGTAGTAGTATCTGGCATCAAAACCATATCAGATTCATTTATCCATTTCCATCCTTGAATAGAAGAACCATCAAACATTTTGCCTTGTTTAAAAAAATTCGGATTAACTTGATGTGATGGTATAGTAACGTGCTGTTCTTTACCTTTAGTATCAGTAAAACGCAGATCAACAAACTTAATTCCATGTTTGTTCAACATTGTCAAAACATGTTCAGTGGACATATATCACTCTCTTGAATTTAATTAATTGATTGATTTAGCGACTTATAAAATAAGTTGTCCATATTATAAAATATGGTCAATTTTTAGTTATATTGAAATGTTTTTCATAATTATATTAAGTTGGATTGATCAGAGGAAATCATTAAGTTTGTATTCCAAACTGATGAATCTATTTCATAAATTAAAAACTTATAAATATTTTACTCCAAACTAATTTCATGATGGTTAATCAAAATATAAAATGAATGGTACCCGGAGCGGGATTTGAACCCGCATAGCCATATAGCTGAGGGATTTTAAGTCCCTTGTGTCTACCAGTTTCCACCATCCGGGTACATTAAATTGGAGGCGCGTCCCGGAATTGAACCGAGGTAGACGGATTTGCAATCCGTTGCATAGCCTCTCTGCCAACGCGCCTCTTTATAATTTTAATTATCTATCCTATCTAATCTTAGATATCTATTTGTAGATTCTACTGATTTGATCTAATGAGTCAATATAATTATCGTTGATTATTGATATCAAATTGTTCAGTAGCAAATAAATATTTACTAGCCGCTTGAAAATATTTCAACATTGACCAGAATGTTAAGCCTGCGGCAATATATAAAGTAATAATGCCACATTTTTCTATAAATTGATCTGGACGCCACAGTAATGCAAATAATGCCATCATTTGAATGATGGTTTTAATTTTACTTATTTTTGATACCGCTAAGATGCGATGTTTTCCGGTTTTAGCCATCCATTCTCTTAGTGCCGAAATCATAATTTCACGGATAATAATAATTGAAGAAGGTAGAGTGATCCACCAGGCGTGAAAATGTTCTGCTATTAATACTAATGACATAGCTACCATAATTTTATCAGCTACTGGATCAAGAAATGCTCCAAAATATGTAGTTTGTTTCCATCTCCTGGCGAGATAACCATCAAAGCAATCTGTAATTGCAGCAGTTGAGAATAAAACTGCACAAAAGAAAGGTGCCCAATTAAATGGTAAATAAAATGCAAAAACCAAAAATGGAATTAAAAAAATCCGCAATAAAGTAATAAATATTGGAATATTAAATAGCATAAACTTTGAACTTTTTTGATTATAACGCATAACTTTGATTTAATCCTAGTATAGTTATAATTTGGTATTTCTTCACAAAATCATGAAACTCTATTCATAGAATAGAGTTAATTTTCAATGGGATCGACATCAAATGAACATTTAATTTGACTTAACTTGGCTAAGTTATTAATTACAGATAAATTAATTTTAAGAATTTTTTGTAATTTATAACGAGAATGATGTTGTAACAGGATTTGCCAACGATATAATCCATTGCACTTTGCTTTTAAAGCTGGTGCCGGCCCAATAATAGATAAGCCAGCATTTTTTAAGAGGTTACAATCCAAAATATTCATTAAATTATAAATAAATCTGCGACTTTTAGTATTTTCAAAAGATTCTGCACGAATCCTAACGTGGTTAGTATATGGAGGTAGTGATCTATTTTTTCTCTCATACAAAGCTTGATTTGCAAACGAATGATAACCATGATGTAATAATCTATTTATTATGGGGTGATAAGGATGATAGGTTTGTAAGATTACTTCACCATATTTATTGGCACGACCGGCTCTTCCAGCTACCTGTGTATAAAGTTGTGCAAAGCGTTCAGCTGAACGAAAATCTGCCGAAAATAAGGCACCATCTACATCTAATAATGCTACTAATGTCACCTCAGGAAAATGATGACCTTTAGCTAGCATCTGTGTTCCTAGTAAAATTCTAGCACCCCCAATTTGCACTTCATTGAGCTTCTTTTGAAGATGTTTGTTATCCTTTACTGTATCACTATCAATACGTGAAATTGGTATCTTTGGAAAAAGAGTACACAAATTTATTTCTAGTTGCTCGGTTCCTAAGCCAACTGGAATTAAATTTGATCTATTACATTGGATACATTTAGAAGGAATGGCATAATTACTGTTACAATAATGACAGCGTAACTGGCTATCCTGTCGATGTAGAGTATAACAGTGATCACAACTTAGACATTTAGCAATCCAACCACATTCATGACATACAAGGGATGTTGAAAATCCTCTTTTATTTAAAAAAAGTAATACTTGATTATTAGCCTTTAAGTGTTTTGCTATATATTTTTTTAGTAGCGGAGATAGACCAGATTGTAATTTTACACCTCTTAAATTAATTACTAATTGTTTATATAATCCAGCATTACCAGTACGTTTACTAAGTTTTAATTTTTTATATTTACCAAGATGTACATTATATAATGTTTCTAAAGCAGGGGTTGCCGAACCCATTATTATTGGAATGTTGGCTTCTTTGGCAAGTAATACAGCTAAATCTCGTGCATGATAACGCCAGGTATCCTGTTGTTTATAAGAAATGTCGTGCTCTTCATCTATGATAATTATTCCCAGATCAGCAAAAGGAATAAATAAAGCAGATCTTGTACCAATGATAATCGCTAATTCTCCTTGTTTTGCTTTGAACCAAATTTTAAATTTTTCTGAATTATTAAGACTGGAGTGTAAAACTTCTATAGGTACGTTAAAACGTTCTCTAAAACGCTTAATAGTTTGTGGGGTCAACCCAATTTCTGGAACTAATATTAAAACCTGTTGACCTCTAGCTAATATATTTTCTATAATATTAAGATATACTTCGGTTTTTCCAGATCCTGTAATACCATCAAGCAACCATGCTGAAAAATAATTATCTGATTTACGAATAATATTAATAGCCTTAATCTGTTCCGTATTTAAATTTAATATTTTGTTAGATATTGATAAATTTTTATTCCATTGATTTATACTTTTAACTTGATGGTCTAGATAAGATAATCCTTTTTTAGATAAAGATCTTAAAGTGTTTATATTCAAATTATATTGGAAGATATCACAATGATAAATAGTATATTTTTTAAGAGTAGCTATAGCTTGTTGCTGTTTAGGATAATTTTTTAGAGTATCTAATGAAATATTTCTACCCATCTTAGTAAGATGCCATATTGGGGGTGGTAGAACTGGTTGTCCTTTTCTGAGTAATATTGGAAGCGCGCTAAAAATCACTTCTCCTAGTGGATGATGATAATAATCTGCTGCCCAATTTAGTATGCGCCATAATGAATTAGGAAATAAAGATTGATTATCAATGATTTTATTAATAGGTTTTAATTTTGTAAGAGGTAATTGACTGTCATTCTTGATTTTTAGTACTATACCAGTAACATTTCGATTGCGAAAAGGTACATTAACTCTAGCGCCTATTACCGTATTAAGATGTGATGGTAGTAAATAATCAAAATATTTTGTTAATGGAATATAAATTGCTACCTGAACAATTAACATAAAATTAACCAATATAAATAGATAATCTATCTCTATTACCGATCGTATTGAATATACGATATGTTCTTATTTTATTAATTTAGGAGTTAATAAATTTCTATGAAAAAAAATCTTCATCCCAATTATACATATATTACTGCAAGTTGTTCTTGTGGTAATGTAATTAAGGTTGGCTCTACTTTAAATAATAATCTTAATTTAGATGTATGTTGTCAATGTCATCCATTTTACACTGGTAAACAACGTATAGTAGATACGCAAGGTCGTGTTGAATTATTTAATAGACGTTTTAATATTAATTCTGATAAATAGATTATCAATAATTTTTTAAATTTCAATTTATTGATCTCTATAATACCAATGTTTACTATAAACATTATTAATAATAAAGATTATTGTAGGAATACTAAGTATTATGATATGTAAAGTAGAAACAATTGCAGCCCGTAGCGGTTTGAATAATGATCAACAATATGGTAGTGTAGTTCCACCGATTCATCTTTCTAGTACCTATAATTTTTATGGTTATAATCAGCCTCGCACGCATGATTATTCACGCCGCAGTAATCCAACACGTGATATAGCACAACAAGCTATTGCCCAATTAGAACAAGGAGTAGGAGCAGTTATAACTAATAGTGGTATAGCAGCACTTCATTTAGTTTGTATAATATATTTAAAACCTGGTGATTTAATGATAGCACCTCACGATTGTTATGGAGGTAGTTATCGGATGATTGATAGTCTTAGTAAGAGAGGTATATACCGAGTAATATTTATTGATCAAGGAGATAAAAAAGCTTTTAATGAGGTATTAACCAGAGAACCAAAATTAGTTTTAATAGAAAGTCCTAGTAATCCCTTATTGCGTGTCGTGGATATACCTTATATCTGTCATGCTGCGAGATCAGTAGGAGCTATTAGCGTTGTAGATAACACTTTTTTAAGTCCAATTTTACAAAATCCATTAAAACTAGGAGCTGATCTAGTTATCCATTCATGTACCAAGTATTTGAATGGACATTCAGATATTATTGCCGGAGTTGTCGTTGCTAACGATGCAGATACTTTAAGAGAAATTGCGTGGTGGGCCAATAATATTGGTGTTACAGGAGCTGCCTTCGATACTTATATGCTCATGCGAGGATTGCGTACTTTAGGAGCCCGTATCACCATAGCACAAAACAATGCTTTAGCTATAGTAAATTATTTAAAAAAACAATCACATGTAAAAAAAATATATCATCCTTCATTACCAGAAAATAATGGACACAAGTTTGCTGTACGTCAACAAAAAGGATTTGGTGCCATGTTGAGCTTTGAACTAGATGGTAATCAGCAAACCATCGGAGAGTTTCTTAAGAGCTTAACTTTATTTACTTTAGCTGAGTCCTTAGGAGGTGTAGAAAGTCTTATTTCGCATACTGCTACTATGACACATGCTGCTATGTCAGAAAAAGCGCGCCAAGCTGCCGGAATATCGGATATGCTCTTACGAATTTCTACAGGTATTGAGAATCATGAAGATCTAATTAATGATTTAGATCAAGCATTTAGATATATTGCTTAATATATCTACTAAAGATAAATCTTGCCGATTATAAGTTACTTGGCTAGAGATTCAATCTTTTGATTTATAGATATGAGAATCCTCATTCTTAAATTTAATGATTTTTATTGATACCTTCAAATAAAAAACTAACATTTAACTCTTTGCTCCTTTATTTTAAGTTTAATTTGTATATTTAAAATCAACAAAGGAATGGATATGAGTGGTTGGTATGTTTCTCAGCTTTCCGTGCTGAATCAACGTTTGGTAGAATTAAATGGAAAAGTAAATATTTCATTTGAATTTTTTCCACCTAGAACATTAAAAATGGAACAAATTTTATGGAAATCAATTGATATTCTTAGTAAATTAAGACCGAAATTTGTTTCAGTAACTTCGGGAGTAAGCTTGGGAAAAATTGAAGGTACAAACCGTGTTATAAAAAAGATTAAAGAGCGCACTGGGCTTATAACTGCTCCACACTTAACATGTATTAATAGAACTCGGGCAGAGTTAACAGAAATTGCCCAAAATTACTGGAATAATGGAATACGTCATATTATTGCTCTTCGAGGTGATTTACCAATAGGAAATAACAATCCAGCGATGTATGGTGCAGATTTAGTAGCATTATTAAAAACTATAGGAGATTTTGACATTTCGGTAGCTGCATATCCTGAAGTTCATCCTGAAGCTAAAAATGCCCAGTCAGATTTGATTAATCTGAAGCGTAAGATAGATGCTGGTGCTTCTAGGGCTATCACCCAATTTTTTTTTGAGGTAGAAAATTATCTGCGTTTTAGAGATAGATGTGTAGCTGTAGGTATTGATGTAGAAATTATACCTGGTATCTTACCAGTTTTAAATTTAACACAGATCACAAAATTTACGACCATGAGTAATGTTCATATTCCAGGATGGATGAAGATTTTATTTTCAAATTTAGAAAATCATTCAGAAATTAATCAAATTATTGGAGCTAATTTAGCTATAGATATGGTTAAAATTTTAAGTAGTGAAGGTGTTAATGATTTTCATTTTTATACTCTTAATAGATCAGAAATTATTTATGCTATTTGTCATTTTTTAGGTGTCCGTGCTAAAAGTGATATTTAATTTAGATTATCTAAATTAAATATGTCATTATCATACTAAAATAATTTATCAAAATCTTTAAATAAACAATAGAAGACTTTCTTCTATATAAACTAACATAAGGAAACGTTTGTTATAAAAAGACACAGAATACTAATATTTGACTCAGGATTAGGTGGTATTTCGGTATACGATGAAATCCGTAAAATCTTACCAGATGTACATTATTTTTATTTTTTTGATAATGTAGATTTTCCTTATGGAAATAAGGAAAATAAATTTCTCATACAACGAGCAGAAAAAATTCTCTCAGAGATATCTAATAAATATTGGTTATCACTGGTAGTTATTGCTTGTAATACAGTTAGTACTGTAGCACTTTCTAGTTTACGTGCTAAATTTAAATTTCCGATAGTTGGTGTAGTACCGGCTATTAAACGAGCGGCCGAGTTAACACGTAATGGTATAATAGGATTGTTAGCCACTCCAACAACTATTTCACAATCTTATACACATAAACTTATAGCACAGTTCGCTTCAAAATCACGAATTTTAATGTTCGGTTCATTAGAATTAGTAATTCTTGCAGAAAAGAAATTACAAAATCTACCTATCTCCCTGGAGAAATTACAAAATATTTTACCAACCTGGTTAATTAAAGATCACCATCCTGATATTATTGTTCTGGGCTGCACACATTTCCAATTTTTAACAAAAGAGTTATATCATATTTTACCAAGAGGAATCCAAATTTTGGATTCAAGTGTTGCAGTAGCACGTCAAATAAATTTGTTATTAAGACATCGTCCTTTACAAAAAATTATTAAAAGTACTAATACAGCATTTTGTATAGATTTTACTAATAATTACGAACAAAAATTTTTGGTATTACAACGCTATGGTTTTAAAATACTTGAGCCGCTATTATTGAAATAATATATTGTATATAGTTACTCTGAATCTATTGTAATGAAAAAAATTTATAGTAAATTATTGATGTTAATTAGTTCTTTAAAATTTGGGTGTGCATTATCAGAAAATCAAATAGTTTTGTTGATTTGTAATTCAACGTAAAATTGAACCTTAAGAGTATATAACTTTAAAGGTTAATACAATAGAATTGAAGAGTTTGATCATGGCTCAGATTGAACGCTGGCGGCAAGCCTAACACATGCAAGTCGAACGGCAACAGAGAGAAGTAAAATTTTCTGCTGGCAAGTGGCGGACGGGTGAGTAATATCTGGGGATCTACCTAGTGGAGGGGAATAACCATTGGAAACGATGGCTAATGCCGCATATACTCGCAAGAGAAAAGTGGGGGACCGAAAGGCCTCACACCATTGGATGAACCCAGATGAGATTAGCTAGTTGGTGAGGTAATAGCTCACCAAGGCGACGATCTCTAGCTGGTCTGAGAGGATGACCAGCCACACTGGAACTGAGATACGGTCCAGACTCCTACGGGAGGCAGCAGTGGGGAATATTGCACAATGGGGGAAACCCTGATGCAGCTATGCCGCGTGTATGAAGAAGGCCTTAGGGTTGTAAAGTACTTTCAGTAGGAAAGAAGAATTAAGATTTAATAAATCTTAGTTTTGACATTATCTACAAAAGAAGCACCGGCTAACTCCGTGCCAGCAGCCGCGGTAATACGGAGGGTGCAAGCGTTAATCGGAATTACTGGGCGTAAAGAGCACGTAGGTGGTAAGTTAAGTCAGATGTGAAAGCCCTGGGCTTAACCTAGGAATGGCATTTGAAACTGATTTGCTAGAGTATCGTAGAGGGAGATAGAATTTCGGGTGTAGCGGTGAAATGCGTAGATATCCGGAGGAATACCAGTGGCGAAGGCGATCTCCTGGACGAATACTGACGCTGAGGTGCGAAAGCATGGGGAGCAAACAGGATTAGATACCCTGGTAGTCCACGCTGTAAACGATGTCGATTTGGAGGTTGCGGATAAAAACTGTAGCTTCCGTAGCTAACGCGTTAAATCGACCGCCTGGGGAGTACGACCGCAAGGTTAAAACTCAAATGAATTGACGGGGGCCCGCACAAGCGGTGGAGCATGTGGTTTAATTCGATGCAACGCGAAAAACCTTACCTGGTCTTGACATCCACAGAATTTAGTAGAGATATTAAAGTGCCTTTGGGAACTGTGAGACAGGTGCTGCATGGCTGTCGTCAGCTCGTGTTGTGAAATGTTGGGTTAAGTCCCGCAACGAGCGTAACCCTTATTCTTTGTTGCCAGCGCATAAAGGCGGGAACTCAAAGGAGACTGCCGGTGATAAACCGGAGGAAGGTGGGGATGACGTCAAGTCATCATGGCCCTTAAGACCAGGGCTACACACGTGCTACAATGGCGTTTACAAAGAGAAGCAACCTCGCGAGAGCAAGCTGACCTCATAAAATTCGTCGTAGTTCGGACTGGAGTCTGCAACTCGACTCCACGAAGTCGGAATCGCTAGTAATCGTGGATCAGCATGCCACGGTGAATACGTTCTCGGGCCTTGTACACACCGCCCGTCACACCATGGGAGTGGGTTGCAAAAGAAGTGAGTAGCTTAACCTTTAGTTAAAGGAGGGCGCTTACCACTTTGTGATTCATGACTGGGGTGAAGTCGTAACAAGGTAACCGTAGGGGAACCTGTGGTTGGATCACCTCCTTAAAATTAATAAATTTTCTGTATAATGCACACTTAAATAATATCTCAGGTTTCTAGAGTTGATTGATGGGGCTATAGCTCAGTTGGTAGAGCACTTGCATGGCATGCAAAAGGTCAGCGGTTCAAATCTGCTTAGCTCCACCATTATGATATGAAGTAATCTTTAAAAAGATATTAATGTTCTT